>WHTT01000035.1 GCA_009377605.1 Luteitalea sp. | reverse complement strand
CCGCATCCGCGGATTCGGATCCTGCATCTGCTCGCGGACGAGCGCCGCATCGAGGGCGCCGAGCCCCTCGAGCGTCCAGAGCGCGTGAAACCGCGCCAGTAAGTTCTTCGATGTTCGCGTGAGCTCCTGGAGGGCGGGCGCGACCGAGGTCTCCTGCTTCAGCACGAGCAGTCGCTGCGCCGTATCACGCCACCAGCCGTTCGGATGATCGAGATGCGACACGAGTTCAGCAGTGCATGCATTGCGGCATGTGCCTGCCGACCTGCCCAACCTACGACGCGACGAAGCGTGAGCGGCACAGCCCACGGGGTCGTATCGCCTTGATGCGCGCCGTGGCCGACGGTGAGCTGGACATCGGCCCAGAGTTCGCCGCCGAGATGAGCTACTGTCTCGGCTGCCTGGCGTGTGAGACCGCGTGTCCTGCTGGCGTGCAGTACGCGGATCTGCTCGAGCATGCGCGACACGCGATCGAGCGGAACGGGATCAACACCGGTGCGGCGCGCCGGTGCTGGCGAGCGGTCACGCTGGGGCTGCTCTTCGTGCACCCGCGCCTGCTGAGGGCCGCGGGCCTCTTGCTACGCTGGTATCAGCGCAGCGGCATGCAGGCGTGGCTGCGGCGCGTGGGCCTGACCGCGCTGCTGCCGAAGGGCCTTCGGGAGTTGGAGCCCCTCACGCCGCCTGTCGCGCCCGCCTTTTCCAACCGGCTGATTCGGTCCGAAGAGGCGCCTCGTCACGGCGCGGCGCGACACACTGTTGCGCTCCTGACCGGCTGCGTGCAAGACATGCTGTTTCCCGACATCAATCGGGACACAGCGGACGTGCTTCTGGCGAACGCATGCGCCGTGCACACGCCACCGACGCAGCCCTGCTGCGGTTCCTTGCACGCGCACAACGGCGAGCTGGAGAGGGCACGCGCCCTCGCGCGGAGGATGATCGACCAGCTACCGGCGGAACGTTACGACGCCATCATCACGAACTCGGCCGGCTGCGGTGCCCATTTGCGACGCTACGGGTCGCTGCTCGCGGAGGATGCGCGGTACGCGCAGGTGGCCCGTGTCTGGGCCGACAAGGTGCGTGACATCCACGAGTGGCTGGTCGAGAGCGATTGCCGGCGCCCTGGCGCATCGCCCTTCGACGAAGCGGTGCAGGTTACGTATCACGACCCTTGCCATCTGGCGCACGGTCAGAAGATCACGCAGCAGCCCCGAGAGGTCTGCCGATTGCTACCGGGTGTCTCGCTCGTCGAGCTCCACGAATCGACCTGGTGTTGCGGCAGCGCCGGCGTGTACACGATCACGCAACCTGCGCAGTCCGACGCCTCCCTGGCGCGAAAGATTCGCAACGTGCTCGCCACCGGCGCCGACCTGGTCGCGACAGCGAATCCCGGTTGCCATTTGCAGATCGAGCGCGGTCTGCAGCAGGCCGGCTCCGGCATGGCGGCGATCCATCCCGTATCGCTGCTTGCTCGCGCGTATCGACGGGAAAGGGATCGAGGGATCGAGGGATCGAGGGATCGAGGGATCTAGGGGTCTAGGGATGAAGGGTGTGACGTTGACCACGCTGAGCGTGTGGCCCCATCGAATCCCTTGATTCCTTGATCCCTTGCCCCCTTGGCCCTTACAGTGGCTGCCGCAGCCAGCTTTCGAGCTGTGGGCGATAGCAGCGGCTCATGACGAGCTCGGTGCCGTTCCGCAGCATCACGTTGGTAATCACCATGGCTGCGCGGTTGGAGCGATCTGATGCGGCTGGTGTTGACGACCGACGAGCGATGGACGCGCACGAAGCGAGAGGGGTCGAGCCGCTGTAGGAGCTGAGCGACACTGGATCGGTACAAGTGCGTCCGCTGCCCCACGTGGAGATGGACATAGACGCCGCACGCTTCGATCCAGTCGACATCGTCCACGTCAAGGAAGGTGATGCGCCCGTTCACCTTGAGAACCAGCCGCGTGAGGTAACCGGGCTCGGCGCTCGCGCCACCGCGCTCCGCCACCAGGCTCACAATTCTCGGATCCGCTTGGCGTCCCGTCTGCGACCGAATGAGCCGACAGACCCGTCGAAGCGCTGTCTCGAAACGCTCGTCGCCGAACGGCTTGACCAGATAGTCCAGCGCGTGCGCCTCGAACGCCTGGATCGCGTACGTGTCATACGCTGTGATGAAGACGATGGCCGGCAGCAGCTGCGGCTCGACCGATTCGACCACACCGAAGCCATTCAGATTCGGCATCTGAATATCGAGGAACATCAACTGCGGTGTGCAGGCGCGAATCAGCTCGACGGCCTCCCAGCCGTCCCGGCACTCCCCCACGACCTCGACCTCCTCGCTGCACCCGAGGAGGTCCAACACGCGGCGCCGCGCCGGTCTCTCGTCGTCCACGACGATGGCTCGAATGGTCTCCATACGTTCGCGAGGCTGTAATGAGCGCGTCACCAGTGTAACGCTGTCGGCACCGACGGGTCGACAGGAACCACACCATCGACAACAATGGTGCCGCGCGCCGTCCGGGGTGCAGGTGCAGGCGCCTGGGTGCGCCATTTGACGACGGGTGAAGGATGAAGCATGAGTAAATCGATGACACACACGAAGAGTCTCGACAGATTTCGGCTCGATGGCCGTCGCGCGCTCGTGACGGGTGGCGCGCGCGGCATCGGCCATGAGATTGCCACGGCTCTCGCCGAGGCTGGTGCCGACGTCGCCTTGGCAAGCCGTTCGCTCGAGGCCTGTGAGACCGCCGCATCGCAGATCGCCGAGGCCACGGGCCGGCGAACGGCCGCATTCACGGCGGACGTGACCGTCGGCGCTGACGTCGAGCGGCTGGTGGGAGCGATCGAGGCGGACTTTGGTCCCGTGGATATCTTGGTCAGCAACGCCGGCACGAACGTGCGCGGTCCCGTCGAGCAGCTCACCGAGGCCGACTGGGACCTCGTCATCGACACGAACCTGAAGGGTCCCTTCCTCTGCGCCCGGGCGGTGGGCCCCGGCATGGCGAAGCGCGGGTGGGGTCGCATCATCAATCTGGGATCCATCATGGGCGTGGTCGCGCTGGCGGGCCGTGCGCCGTACGCCTCGTCCAAGGCGGGCGTGATCAACTTGACCCGGGTTCTCGCGCTGGAATGGGCGGGCAGCGGTGTGACGGTGAATGCCTTGTGCCCCGGTGTGTTCGCGACCGACATGAATCGGCAACTGATGGACGACCCGGCGAAGTATCAGGAGTTCGTCAGACGCGTGCCTCTGGGACGTTGGGGTGAGCTGCACGAGCTCGCCGGCGCGGCGTTGTTCCTGGCGTCCGAGGCCTCCTCATACGTGACCGGCAGCGCGCTCTTCGTAGACGGCGGCTGGACGGCCTGGTAGGCGGAAGGCGTCAGCGTTCAGGGCTCCCTTACTCGAAGATCTTGCCCGGATTGAGGAGCCCCTGCGGATCGAGCGCCTGCTTGACGCGGCGCATGAGGTCGTAGCTGGCGTCGCCCATCTGCTGGCGGAGCCATTGCTTCTTGGCCAGCCCGACGCCGTGCTCACCGGTGATCGTCCCGCCGAGTGCCAGCGTCTTGGACACAATCGCGTCCAGGGCGAGGTGGACCCGACGCATTTCATCGGCGTCGCGCTCGTCGGTGAGAAACGTCGGATGGAGATTGCCGTCGCCCAGATGGCCGAAGGTGCCGACCTGCAGCCCGTAGGAGGCGGCGGTCTCGGCAATGAACGCCACTAGACAGGCCACCTCACTGCGCGGCACCGTGACATCCTCCAAGATGGTTGTCGGCTTCACGCGCGCCAGGGCCGACAGGGCATGCCGGCGCGCCGCCGTCAGTCGGGCAGCCTCCGCCTCGGTCCGCGCACGCCGGACCTCCGCCGCGCCGAATTGGCGCGCAATCTCCTCCATGCGCGCTATCTCGTCGGCGACGGCGGCAGGATGGCCGTCCGTGCTCATGAGCAGTAGCGCGGCGCATTCGGTCGGCAGGCCAATACGCGCGTAGTCCTCGACGCACGTCACCGTGATCCGGTCCAGAAACTCCAGCGTGCACGGAATGATCTTCGCGGCAATGATGGCGGATACGGTCTCAGCGGCATCCTCGAGGCGACCATACAGCGCAAGCAGGGTGCCCTGCGCGGCGGGTCGCGGCAGCAGCTTGAGGACCACCTCGGTGATGACGCCAAGCGTCCCTTCGGACCCGATGAACAGGTCCTTCATCGAATAGCCAGCCACGTCCTTCACCGACCGATTGCCGACGCGCGCGACGGCGCCATCGGCCAGCACCACCTCGAGCGCCATGACATAGTCGCGGGTGACGCCGTACTTCAGGCCTCGCAGACCGCCCGAATTCTCCGCCACGTTGCCGCCGATGGTGCTAATCCGTGCGGAGCTGGGATCGGGTGGATAGAACAGCCCGTGGACGGCGGCGGCCCGGTCGATCTTCTCGGTCACCGCTCCCGCTTGCGCGCGCACCGTGAGGTTCCGCGCATCGACGTCGAGGATCGCGTCCATCTGCGCGAGGCACATGACCCATCCTTCGCGCACTGGGACGCTGCCACCGCTGAGACCAGTCCCCGAGCCGCGCGTCACGATCGGCACGCCATGTTGTGCCGCCAGTCGCACACAGCCCGCAACCTGCTCGGTCGTGCGCGGCAAAATCACGGCATCCGGCTTGACCCTGAGCGCCGCTGTTCCATCGAAGCTGTAGGGGATGACGTCCTCGGCGCGTGTGAGCAGCCCACTCGAGCCGACGAGGGCGATGAGGTCGCGGTGGATGGTGTCTGACAAAGCCATGGCCGAGACGAGGCCACCAGATCGTTACCACGGCTCGTCCGCGCACACATCGCCTTTGTTACGAGAAGGACGAGACCGTCATGAGTGGGTCGACGGCAGGTCAATGCTGCGGGTACGGCTGTACTTTTCGACCAGCAAGAGGCTGGCCGCCCTCGTGTGCGCGGCGGCCAGTCGGCCGGCACGTGCAGTGTCGTGCGCCATGATCGCCTCGAGGATCGCGCCATGTTCGTCCCAGATCTGCCGCGGGTAGCCGGCCACCGCGAACGTGGCGGCCATGACCCGCCACATGTTGATCCACTGCCCGCGCATGACATCGGACAGAATCCGATTGCCGACCGCATCGTAGAGCGCCGTGTGAAAGCGGAGGTCGAGGTCGATCGCGCCCGGCACCGAGAGGTCGTCACTGGCGGTCGCGTTGCGGCCAGCGTCCACGATCACTTCGACCGCCTCCCAGGTCAGGTCGGTTCGCTCGGCCAGGCGCTCCGCGACGTGACGCTCGACCCCTTCTCGAAACTCGTACAGGTCGCGAATCAGCTCGGCATCGAGCGGCGCGACGATTGTTCCCCGCAAGCGATCGGTCTGCACGAGGCCCTCGCGCTCCAGCACCACCAGCGCTTCGCGGATTGGTGCGCGGGAGACCGCCAGACGGGCGGCGAGGTCCTCTTGACGAATGCGACTGCCGGGGCCAAGGTCTCCGCGCAGGATCGCGGCCCGAATCCGCTCCGCTGCCCGATCTGCCAGATCCGAAGCACGTTTGATGCGCCGCATTTTTTGGATTCTGGATCCACGCGAATGTGGCGTCAAATCCTCTGAATCCGAGATGGAAGCCTGTTGACAGCCACGAAGCGTCGGATCTATAGTCACTCGATTCTCGATAGTACTGGATCCAGGATCCGTTTTCGGTTTGCGGTAACGCGTGGCACGGACGGCGCAGCCCGATCTCGGGTACAGTGGCGCCGTGCTGCCCCGACCAACACAGGCATCGCCCCGCCCGGCCCAGGCCCCCAGCCGACACTGCGGTGCATCAGCTGACGGGACCTGTGCATGGAGCTCATCCAAGCCCACCCCTATCGGCACGCGATCGGTCGCCGACCGGCGCTGGCGCGCGCGCGACGCTCGACCCAGCCGTCCAGACGCTGGATCCTCCTGGCGGGCGTCTCGACGCTGATTGTCGGCGCCGCCTCGCTGCTCACATTCGCCCGTGGCGCCCCGTTCAGCGCGCACGCCTCGTGGTACGCCTGGGCGCTGCTGGTATCGCTGATCCTCTGGGTTATTGCTGCCATGCAACGCGCCGTCGAGTATCGCCGTCATCTCACCGCACTGCACACGCGCGCGTCCGAGGTGGAGCGCGAGCTGTCGGAGTCGCGGCTTCGCTTGCTCCAGATGCAGTTGCATCCACATTTTCTCTTCAACGCGCTCAACACGGTATCAGCCCATGCGGAACACGACGCCCGCACGACTCGGCTGCTCATCGAGCACTTGGGCGAGCTCCTGCAGTGCTCACTCGAGAACCTCCACGAGCGTGAGATCGAGCTTGGCCGAGAGCTGACCTTTCTCGCGCGGTACGTGGAGTTTCAGAAGATCAGGTTCGAGGATCGCTTCGACGTCGTCCTGAACGTCGACGACCAAGCATCGGCGGCGCTGGTGCCTCCGGTCATCCTGCAACCGCTGGTGGAGAATGCCATCCGCCACGGCGTGCTGGTGCGTGGGCGCAAAGGAGTGATTCGTGTGGAGGCGTGGCGAGACGACCGACAACTGCATCTGTCGGTGCGGGATGACGGACCCGGTCTGCCGCGTGGGTGGGATCTCACCTCTCGCGGCGGCATTGGGCTGCTCAACACGCGCGAGCGCCTTCGGCAGTTGTACGGCGAGACGAATCAAAGCTGCGCGATCTTCAACCAGCCGGAGGGCGGCGTCTCCGTGGAGCTGACGCTGCCTTTCCGGTCAACTTCGTAGAAGGTTCGAGGCCCGAGGTTTAGCGAGCGACCTCCCATGATCATCGAGAAGTTCCGGACAGCCATCGTCGACGCTGAAGCGGCGACACGAGCACACGCGCACTGGTACAGTCGGAGCCACGCGGCGCCGAATGGCAACACACAGACTACACGTGCGCAGGTTGGAACCGAAGAACCAGGATATCTCGAGCGCATCGTAGTCAAATCAGCGGACCGCATCACGCTGCTCGACGTCAACGAGATCGACTGGATCGAGGCGGCCGGTGTCTATGTGCATCTCCATGTGGGAGCCAAGACGCACCCGCACCGCGCAAGCGTCACCCAGCTCCTCGAGCGCCTCGATTCGAGGCTGTTCGTGCGGATCCATCGCTCCGCGGCCGTCAATCCAGCCCGCATTCGCGAGCTCCAGCCGCGGACGCGCGGCGACTACACGGTCATCCTCGCCGATGGGACGGAGTTGATGCTGAGCCGCGGCTATCGTTACGGGCTGGAGCGATGGCTACGGCAAAAACTGTAAAGACAGGGCTCAGAGGCCACGCCCCTGACCCCTGACCTTACTTGAGGGGAGAGAAATCGGCAGGCTCCACGAAGAGGGACTCGACGTTGTCGGTCAGAGAACCTTCGGCCTCGGCCTCCGAGGCCGCAAGCGCCTTCTGCCACACCGGATCGGCTCTAAAGGCGTCCCAGCTCTGTTTTGCCGCCTCCCGACTCGGGTAGGCCAGGATGTAGATGAGCGTATTTTGCGACAACGGACCGTCCTGCGGCGTCCAGTAGCCGATATTGGTCATCCCATGCTTTTCGAACAGACCTATGGTGTGATCGCGGAAACGGGCTTTGAGCGCCTCGAAGTTGCCTTCGGACGCTGTATAGGTTCTGATCTCGAACACCCGATTGGCCGACTGCGCATGCAACTCCGGCATCGGCACGACGAGGTCGCGAAGCAGGAAACCGCTGACGAACGCCACAGCGCTCACAGCGAGACAGGACCACGTTTTCATCGACATCGAGAAGCCTCCTTCGGGGCACCAGCGTCAACGCGACATCTTAGAACGTCGGATGACCGGCTCATGACGATGGCGCGGCGATTGGTAACAAAAGGTATGACATCGGTTCCAGCGCGGAACTAGTGTCCTGAGCTCAGGTTGATCTACGGTCGTCAGTATGGAACGTTTCACCGGCGCCATCCAGCCCCGGCGCGTTCCCCCGGCGGAAGGTATCCCTCACGGTGCGCGTCATCAGCGGCTCTCACGTTGCAGCGATAGCGTCCATTGTCATGACCGGGCTCGCTATGACATCGGTCGCAGAACTGTCCCCGTTACAGACTCCCCCCACCGAGCGGCCGGAGACGCCGCCTCGAGCAACACGGAAGCCGCGCCAGCCTGCCGATCCGTATACGCAGATTTATACCGACTACTGCTCAGGCTGTCACGGCTCGACGTTGAGCGGCGGCCGGGCTCCCACCCTCTTCGATGACACCTGGCGCGGCGGCGGCGACGACGCGAGCCTGACGACGAGCATCAGAGAAGGGCTGCGGGGCACCGAGATGCCGCCGTTCAAGGAGGTCCTGACGGAAGCGCAGATCGAGGGCCTCATCGGCTATCTCCGCCGACAGCGTCTGCTCGTCGAGAAGAACGCGTCGAGGGCTCGACACCCCGCGGGTCAAGTCGTGCGCTCCGAGCAGCAGACGTTCAAGCTCGAGGTCGTGGCGGAAGGGCTCGCCACGCCGTGGGGCATGGCCTTCCTACCCGACGGCCGACTGCTCGTGACCGAGCGTCCTGGTGGGCTGCGCGTGATCGAGAAGGGCAAGCTGCTGCCAACGCCTATCGCCGACACGCCCACGGTGTGGACCGAGCAGGACGGTGGGTTGTTCGACATCGAGGCGCACCCGGATTACGCAGAGAACGGGTGGCTCTATCTGTCGTATGCGGAGCCTGGCAAGCAAGCGACGTCGATGACGACAATCGTCCGCGGCCGCATCCAGAACGGCCATTGGGTCGATCAGGAAGTGTTGTATCGGGCGCCGGCAGATCTCTTCTTCCCCACCAACGTCCATTACGGCTCACGATTCCTGTTCGACAAGCAGGGACATCTTTTCTACACGATCGGTGACCGCGGCCACGACACCGACGCGCAAGATCTGTCGCGGTCCAACGGGAAGGTGCACCGCGTCAACGGCGATGGGACGGTGCCACGCGACAACCCATTCGTCGGACGCGCCGGAGCGCTGGAGTCGATCTGGAGCTACGGCCATCGGAATCCGCAGGGGCTCTCCCGTCATCCCGTGACCGGGGAGCTGTGGGCTGCAGAGCACGGCCCGATCGGCGGCGACGAGCTGAACCGGATCGAGCCTGGCCGCAACTACGGCTGGCCGCTCGTCACCTTTGGTCGCATGGGACGAAACGCCCAGCCGATTCCGACTGAACAGCGCGGGATGGAGGCGCCTGTCACACACTGGAACCCGACGATTGCACCGAGCGGCATCGCGTTCTACACTGGCGACCGCTTCCCGGCGTGGAAAAACGACCTCTTCGTGACCGGCCTCGGTGGCGAAGCGCTCCGGCGTCTCGAGATCGACGGAGACAAGGTCCTGCACGAAGAGGTCGTCTTCACGGAGTTCGGCCGCGTTCGTGATGTGAGCACCGGACCGGACGGCTATCTCTACGTGGCCCTGGCCGTACCGGGCGTGAGGGTGTCGGATACGACCCCCGGCATGATCGTGCGGCTCGTACCGGCTGGCGACGAGTAAGGGCCTGTCAGGGAATAAGTGTGCCGTTCTGGGTGTCGAGGCGCCCGTCTGGCAAGGCGCGAGGAGCGCGCATACCAGGCCGTATGTAAGCGACGAGCAACGCCGCCAGGCGGGATGCCTCGGCGGCCAGAATGCCACCCTTATTCCTTGACGGGCCCTTAAGAGGATGAACTGTGATGCGAGCAACGATTGGATGCGTTCTCACCTTGACCCTGATGGTCTTCACGGCTCGCGCGCAGGGCCAGCAGCAGACATTGGACATCTACATTGTCGACGTCGAGGGCGGCAAAGCCACGGTCTTCGTGTCGCCTTCGGGTGAGTCGGTGCTCGTCGATACCGGGAGTCCTGGCGACCGTGATGTCGAACGGATCATGGCAGCGGTCACCGACGCCGGGCTCGAGCAGATCGACTACTTGATTAGCACCCACTATCACGGCGATCACATCGGTGGGCTTCAAGAGCTCGCAAAGCGGATTCCAATCCGCCACTTCCTCGATCACGGGCCGACGGTGGAGGAGCAGGAACACGTGGAGGGTTTTCAGGAGGCGTACGCGTCGCTGTACGGCAAGGCGAAGCACACCGTGGTGACGCCGGGCGACACCGTGCCTGTGGCAGGCCTCGAGTGGCGCATCGTCACCGCTGCCGGCAAGACTCTGCAAGACCCTCTCTCAGGTGCAGGTCAGCCGAACCCGTACTGTGACGACTTCGAGCCCCGAGAAAACACAGGAGATCCAGAAAATGGCCAGTCGGTCGGTAGCGTCGTTGCTTACGGCGAGTTCCGCCTGATCGACCTGGGCGATTTGTTGTGGAACAACGAACGTGACTTGATGTGCCCGACCAATCCGATAGGAACGGTGGATCTGTACCTCACGTCGCACCACGGGCTCGACCAGTCGGGATCCGCGGTCCTGGTGCACGCGCTTCAACCGCGCGTCGCGATCACCCAGAACGGCACGCGTAAAGGCGCCGCCGAGCAGACGTTTCGCATCCTACACGCCTCTCCAGGCCTCGAGGATCTCTGGCAGCTGCACTGGTCGCACACTGGCGGCATCGAGTACAACCCTGCGGGAGCATTCATCGCGAACGTCGAGGAGCCAGCGGCTCTCGCGACGATTCTCACCACCCCTCCGCCCCCACCAGGAGCGCCTCGACGAGGCCGCCGAGGCCCAGGTCATACCGGGCCGGCGCACTGGATCAAGGTCTCGGCGCACGCAGATGGCACGTTCACTGTCACCAACAGCCGGAACGACTTCAGCAAGACCTACCCGTCGCGATCGCGCGACCGAGAGCAAAACCCATGAGCGCTACACACCTTACGACCGTCCGCCTGGCCCTCCTTGCGATCTTCGCCGTGTGCGTGTACACGCCACTCACGGCCCAAGAGCAGCCGCTCAGCATCTTCATCCGCGCTGGCGAAAAGACGCACGGTCCGGGCGAGCATGATTACCCACGCTTCCTCGAGGACTGGAAGAAGCTGCTGACCGACCGTGGCGCGGTGGTCGACGGCGCGTTGCGCTTCCCGACAGAAGCGGAGTTGTCCAAAGCGGACGTGCTCATCATCTACAAAGGAGATGGCGCCGACATCACGCCCGACGAGCGTGTACGGCTCGACGGCTTCCGCGAGCGCGGAGGCGGTTTGGTGGTGCTTCACGACGGGATGTGCGGTGATGACGCGACATGGTTCGCTGGCGTTGCCGGAGGCGCGAAGCAACACGGCGAGCGGAACTGGTGGCGCGGCGTCTTGAAGATGCACCTGGAGGATTCATCGCACCCAGTTCTACAAGGAGTCTCTGACTTCGAAATGGACGACGAAGGATTCTTCCTCCTCCGGAAGGCACCGGAGATGCAGGCCCTCGCCAGCGCGCCCATTCCAGACCAGGGCTCGGTTCCACAATTGTGGACCTACGAGAAGACGTTGTCCGGCGGTGAGCCGTATCGCGCGTTCGTGTCGCTCCAGGGGCACTACTACTCGATCTTCGAGCTCGAGCCATACCGTCAGCTCTTGCTACGTGGCATTGCGTGGGCGGGCAAGCGTCCAATCGATCTGCTCACGGGAGCCCTTGAGAGCGCGAAACTTGACGCCTTGCGTCAAGTTCGGGGCTCGCAAGTGAGCGTCGCGGAGCGCGGCCCGCGGTCCGCTAGAACAGCCAACCCGTCAGGTGATGCGCGAAGGTGAGCGTGATCCGGTCATCCCTCTGGCTCGTACTGCTCCTCGCGGCCGGCCTGACCGCTTGCCATCGGACACGCGCGGACCGCAAGTGGCCGCCTGATGTTCAGGAGGTGGCAGAAGCCTCGATCCCTCTCGCCCCGAACGAGGCGATGAAGACGTTCTACATGCCACCCGGCTATTCTCTCGAGCTCGTGGCCAGCGAGCCGATGATTGTCGACCCGATATGGATCGATATGGACCCTGACGGCAGGCTCTGGGTCATCGAGATGCGCGGCTTCATGCCAACCGCCGACGAGCGCAACACGACACGGGCCCCTGTCTGTCGCGTTGTCGTGCTCGAAGACGACGATGACGACGGCGCGATGGATCGGAGCACCGTCTTTCTCGATGATCTCGTGCTCCCGCGCAGCCTGAAGGTGCTCGACCAAGGCGTCCTCATCGCGGAGCCGCCGAATCTGTGGCTGGCCCGCGACACGGATGGTGATCTCCGTGCCGATAGCAAGGAGCTCGTCCGTGACGACTTCGGGCGATACGAAGGCAACCCAGAGCACAATGCGAACGGCCTGTTGTGGGGCCTCGACAACTGGATCTACACATCCGAGCACGACGGTCACTTTCGGTTCGAGCGAGGCAAGCTGGAACACCACCCGACCGTGAGGCGCGGACAGTGGAGCCTCACGATGGATGACGTGGGCCGCGTCTACCGCAATTGGAACGAGCAGCCCGCCTTCGTCGACCTGTTGCCAGGGCGCTACTACGCGCGAAATCCTAATCTCGTGCGAACGCGTGGCAGCTACGAGCTCCTGATGGATCCCGAAGAGATGACCATCTGGCCGGTGCGGCCGACCCGTGGCGTCAACCGAGGATACCGAGAAGGGACGCTGCGGCCGGATGGAACGCTGAGAACCTACGTCTCGGCAGGCACGCCAACGGTCTACCGCGGTGACCGTCTTCCGACCGAGCTTCAGGGCAATCTCTTCGTGACCGAGCCGGCTGGCAACCTCGTGCATCGGCTCGTCCTGGTCGAGGAAGAGGGGAACCTCCGCGCCAAGAACGCGTACGAGCGCGGGGAGTTTCTCGCCTCGACCGACGAGCGCTTCCGCCCGGTGAACCTGCTCGCGGCCGCCGACGGCACGTTGTATGTCGTTGATATGTATCGAGGGATCATTCAGGAAGGGCAGTACCAAACGGAGTACCTCCGGAACTACATCAAGACTCGGAAGCTCGACGTCCCCCTCGGTCTTGGCCGCATCTACCGCGTCGTCCACGAGTCGACGCGGCGTGATCGGAAGCCGGCGCTGTCGAAGGCCACGCCGTCAGAGCTCGTGGCGTTGCTGTCGCATCCCAACGGCTGGTGGCGCGACACAGCGCAGCGCCTGCTGGTGGAACGGGGCGAGACGTCAGTGGTGCCGCCCCTGAAGCGGCACGCCTCGAGCGCGACGGATCACCGTACGCGCTTGCACGCCTTGTGGACCGTGGACGGGCTTGGCGCCATGGACGAGACGACGGTCGCGCGAGCGTTGACCGACCGATCGCCATATGTCCGCGCCTCGGCGATCCGGCTCGCTGAACGTTGGCTCGGTGAACCGGATCACCCGCTGCAAGCCGCCGTCCTCGAGCGTCTCGACGATACCGACAACGCCGTTCGGCGGCAGTTGGCCGCGTCGCTTGGCGCGCTGCCGGAGCCCATGCGAGAGAAGTCCCTGATCACGGTGCTCGAGCGCTTCGGCGACGATCCGGTGGCCGTGGATGCGGCCATCAGCGGCCTACAGGGGCGTGAAGCCGCCGTCCTCGAGACGCTGCTCGAATCAACCGACGAGCTCGATGACGCGGTGGCAATGCTTGCCGGTGCGCTCATGCGGGAGGGCGAGCCTGCGGCGATTGAGCGTATCTTCCAGTGGGCAGGGCAGACTGGACGCGCTTCGTGGCAGTCCGAGGCGCTCCTCCGCGGTGTGGAAGCCGCGCTCCCGGGCGGCGCGCCAGGCAGCGCTCCTAGCGGTGGTGGCCGCGGTCGGGGAAGAACAGCACCGGCCATGGCTCTAGCGCACAAGCCGGACGCGCTCGTCAGGTTGGCGGCGGCCGGTCGCGGCGGCCTCAGTGAGCTGGCGGCGCGCGTTGCCGCGCGATTGGACTGGCCCGGCAAGCCCAACCCCACAGCCAACGCGTCTGGCGGGTCGAGATCTCCCAAGAAGGCGCCGCTCACCGCCGAAGAAGAAGAGCGATTTGCAGCCGGCCGGGAGGTCTACGAGAATCTCTGCGTGGCATGCCATCAGACGGACGGGCGTGGGCTGCCGAACGTGGCCCCGACACTCGTCGGATCGAGATGGGCCGTCGGTGAGCCAGGCCACGCCATACGGATCGTCCTCAACGGCAAAGAGGGTCAAGAGATGATGCCGCCGTTGGAGTCTCTCTCCAACGAGCAGATCGCCGCGGCGCTGACCTACGTACGGCGTGCGTGGGGACAAACCGCCTCACCGGTAGATCCGGCCCTCGTGAAGCAGGTGCGGGCGTTGTCAGCAGATCGGACACGCCCCTGGACCGAAGAGGAGCTGCTAAGAATCAGATGACATCTACACCGTCACCCGTGTCCGTTCCGCGCAGTCTGGCCGCGCCGACGCGCACACGCCGTTGGAACGGGCAAGCGAGCGCGTGCAGTAACCGTCAGGAGGTTGAAAGAGTCTTATGAGGAGTACCAGAATCCCACTCATCGGTGCGATCCTGCTCGCGGCCGCCGCGGTGTCTGTAGGCGCCGCCCAACGTTCGGCATCGCCTGATCGCAGCGATGCTGGAGCCGACATCGCGCCTGACAAAGGCCCCACGATCCCTGAAGGGTTCACGCCCATCTTCAACGGGAAGGACCTCACAGGGTGGCACGTCAGCAAGACGAATCATCATGGGACGACGCCGGAGTTTCGCATCCTGCATGGCCTGATCGTCGGCAGCCAGAATCCGGGCGGAAAGGGCGGCATCCTGCTGACCGACAAGAAGTACAAGAACTTCGAAGTGTATATGGAGGTCAAGCCAGACTGGGGCTGTGACAGTGGCTTGTTCCTGCGCTCGAGCGAGGCGGGCGAGGCGTATCAGGTGATGCTGGACTATCTGCCCGGTGGAAACATGGGCGGCATCTACGGCGAGCGCCTGAAAGGCGTCAGTAGCGGCGGTGACCTGGCGAGCCTGAGCCCTGAGGAACGGCAGGAACGAATGCGCGAGCGCAACGAGACGTGGCAGAAGGCGTGGAAGCGGGAAGCCTGGAATTCCATTCGCGCCCGGATCGAAGGCGACGTCCCTCACATCACCGTCTGGATCAACGACCAGTTGGTGACCGACTTCACCGACACGGCCAATCATGCTGCGGGTGGTGCGACCGACGGCATGATCGCCATTCAAATGCACTACAGCGATGAAGAGACGCCACGCTGGGTCGATGGCGGCTTCTGGCGCTGGCGTGCCATCGCGGTCAAAGAGCTGTGACGGTGGAAGGGGTCAAGGGGTCAAGGGGTCAAGGGGTCAAGGGGTCAAGGGGTCAAGGGGTCAAGGGATAAAAAGGGAAGGAGCAAAGGGGAAGGCAACATGAAGCGACTTCACAACGCAGCATTCGTCGTGCTCCTTGCAATCTGTGTGGCGCCCGTCCACGTGGCGGGCAGCGCGGATCAGCAACCGCCGGAGCAAGCACCAACCGGACAGCCGCCGCCGGACGCCGAGCGTGGCCCTCGCCGGAGAGGACCGCAAGGCCCTCCGTCGTTGCCCCCGTTCGAGAAGACCATCTTGGTGCTCGGTGCCGCCACGGGCTTCCAGCACGACTCGATCTCGGATGGCATGGTCACCATTCGCAACATGGGTAAAGACACGGGCATGTGGCAGGCGTATCTCCGTACCGACTACGAGTGGATCACCAAGGGCAAGGTCGGCGCCAACGGGAAGAATCTCGACGACTTCGATGCGCTCGTGTTCGTGAACACCACCGGCCGGATGGAGCTCAGCGACAGTCAGAAGCAGGACTTGCTCTCGTTCGTCCACGATGATGGAAAGGCGTTCGTCGGTGTCCATGCCGCGCTGGATGCAAACTACGACTGGCCCGAGTACGCGGAGATGATCGGGGGCTGGTTCGACGCGCATCCGTGGAACACCTTTGACGCACCGATCCTCCTCGAGGACCCCACGTTCCCGGCCGTGAGGCACTTCCCCAAGGCCTTCACCAAGCGCGATGAGATCTACCAGGCGAAGCAGTGGTCGCGCGACGAGGTGAACGTGCTGCTGCGGCTCGACGAGACAAAGCTCGATTACGAGAACAACCCACGGATCCGCCGCACGGACCGCGACTTTGCCGTGGCGTGGTCGAAGATGTACGGCAAGGGCCGTGTGTTCTACTCCACGCTCGGCCACACCAACGAGAGCTGGACCGATCCCGACGTGACCACCATGTACTTCGAGGCTATCAAGTGGGCACTCGGCCTCACCGAGGGCAGCACGGAATCGCATCCCAAGGTGGGCCCGGAAAGGACATCGCCATGATCAACAGACGCGGGTTCTTGCAGGCGGCCGTTGCCGGGGCGGCGGCAGCACAGACGCGAGCCATGTTCGGCCGCACGCCGCAGGGTGCCGGCGCGAGCGATCTGATTCGAGTAGGCATCATCGGCTGCGGCAGTCGGGGCAACCAGGTGATGAACGATTGGCTACCACACAAAGACAGCGTGTTCGTGGCCGCCTGCGACGTCGCCAAGACCAAGCTCGAGGAGACCGCCGCCAAGCTGAACGCGGCACAAAGCGGCACCAAGGTGGACATGGTCGAAGACTATCGACGCCTGCTCGATCGGAAGGATATCGATGTGGTGCTCATCGCAACGCCGGATCATTGGCACAGTCCGATGACCGTCGACGCGTGTGACGCGGGCAAGGACATCTACGTCGAGAAGCCGGTCTCCAACGCCATCGAGCCGGCCTTGAAGATGGTCGAGGCCGCGCGCCAGCACAATCGGATCGTGCAGGTGGGGCTGCAGCAGCGAAGTTGGCACCATTTCCAAGAGGCGGCAAAGCTCACGCGGGACGGCTATTTCGGCTCGCTCATCACTCACTGCGTGATGAGCCCGCCGGGCGGTGGCGGAGGCCGGCGCACGCAGCCGCCTGAGACGCCACAAGACCCTCCGGCGGATCTGAACTGGGAGATGTTCCAGGGGCCCGCCGAGCGAAAGCCCTACGTCCCCAGCCGGCAGCGAGGATGGCGTGGGTACTACGATTACGGCGGCGGTTCGGTCACCGACTGGGGCGTCCACCTGGTGGATGTGATGAACTGGTACATGCAGGGAGATACGAAGACGCCTTTGCTCGCGAGCGCGTCGGCGCAGTACGTGCGGAGCCGCCGCGACCCGGAGCGGGCCCCCGACACCTTCTCGGTCACCTGGCAGTACGACCAGTTCGTGGCAACGCTCTCGAATGCCGTCGTGCCGGGGGAAGAAGACGCGCGGGAGCTCTACGGCAACTACTTCTTTGGCGATCGCGGCGTGCTCCTCGTCAACCGCCTTGGCTACGAGGTCAAGCCGTTCCCACGCGATGATCGCCGTCGGCCGCCGGATGCCCCGGAGCCGCCGCCACCACTCGAGCCAAAGAAGTTCCAGGACCCATCGGGGATGTCCGAGGTCGCGGACTCGCAGTTCGGCTCCGCAACCGGTCGGCACGTTCGTAACTTCCTCGACTGCGTGAAATCGCGGCAGAAGCCGGTATGCGACATGGAGATCGGATTCAACTCCACGCTGCCCTGTCTGCTCGCCGTCCTCGCAATCCGCGAGGGCAAGACGATTGCGTGGGACGGGACAACGGCCAAGGCCACGTAAGATCGGCCTCAACAGCGAAAACGGACGCCTCGGCGAGGCGTCCCTACCACGATGCGCGCCTCGGCGGCGCGTCCGACCACGATGGTAGGGCGCGTTCGCCGAACGCGCCGCCCTAGGAATTTCGGAAGATCATGAACGACGACGACAAACAGAAGTATCGGTCGGCCGCGTGGTTTGGCAAGCGCGACAAGGATGGGTTCGTGCACCGGAGTTGGATGCGCGGCTGGCCGACCGACGTGCTCGACGGGCGCCCTGTTATTGGCATCTGTAACACCTGGTCGGAGCTCACGCCGTGCAACGCGCACTTCCGCGATCTCGCGGATCGCGTCAAGCGCGGCATCTGGGAAGCGGGCGGGTTTCCCGTCGAGTTCCCCGTGACATCGACCGGCGAGACCAACATGCGGCCGACGGCCATGTTGTTCCGCAACCTCGTCAGCATGGACGTCGAGGAGTCCATCCGCGCCAACCCCATCGACGGCGTGGTGCTGATGTGCGGCTGCGACAAGACGACACCAGCGCTGGTCATGGGAGCCGCAAGCTGCGACGTTCCGGCCATTGTCGTGTCGGGCGGCCCGATGCTGAATGGGAAGTACTGCGGCCGGGATATCGGATCCGGCACCGATGTATGGCGCTTCAGCGAGGAGGTCAAGGCAGGCACGATGAGCCTCGAGGGTTTCATGGACGCGCAGACCGGCATGTCGCGCTCGACAGGCACCTGCATGGTCATGGGCACGGCTTCGACGATGGCCTCGATCGTCGAGGCGCTCGGGTTGACGCTGCCACACAGTGCCGCGATTCCAGCCGTGGATTCGCGCCGCGCGGTGCTGGCGCATCTGGCGGGCCGCCGGATCGTCGAGATGGTGCGCGAGGATCAGCGCCTCTCGCACCTCCTGACGCGAGAGGCGTTCGAGAACGCCATTCGTGTGTGTGGCGCCGTGGGCGGCTCGACCAACGGCGTCATTCATCTGCTTGCCATTGCCGGCCGCGTCGGCGTCGACATCACGCTTGACGATTGGGACAGGCTCGGACGCAACGTGCCCACCTTGCTGGATCTGATGCCGTCAGGCCGTTACTTGATGGAGGACTTCTATTACGCGGGCGGGCTGCCCGCCATCATCCGGGCCCTGGGCGAGCATGGCTTGATCCATCGTGACGTGGTGACGGTCAACGGCCGGACGATCTGGGAGAATTGTCGAGAGGCGTCGACCTGGAACACCGAGGTCATTCGGCCGTTCGACCGCCCGCTCGTCGCGCAGGGCGGCCTCGCCGTTCTGCGTGGCAACCTCGCGCCCGATGGTGCCGTGCTGAAGCCGTCGGCGGCGTCGCCGCACCTGATGCGACATCGCGGCCGCGCCGTCGTCTTCGAGAGCATCGAAGACTATAATCAGCGTATCGCGGATCCAGACCTGAACGTCGATGCGCAGTCGGTCCTCGTCTTGAAGAACTGTGGGCCCAAGGGCTATCCCGGCATGCCCGAGGTCGGCAACATCGGGCTGCCACCGAAGGTGCTGAGCCAAGGGGTGACCGACATGGTTCGGATCTCCGACGCGCGCATGAGCGGCACGGCATACGGAACGGTCGTGTTGCACGCCTGTCCTGAAGCGGCGATTGGCGGCCCTCTCGCGTTGGTCCAGGACGGCGATGTCATCGAGCTCGACGTGGAGGTTCGGCGCCTCCACCTGGCGGTCTCGGACGAAGAGCTGCAGCGGCGTCGCTCGGGATGGCGTGCGCTCGATCCCGTCATGCGAGGTGGCTATCAAGGGCTGTACGTAGAGCATGTCCAACAAGCAAGCGCGGGCGCGGACTTCGACTTCCTGGTGGGCTGCCGCGGACATGCGGTACCCCGTGAGTCACATTAGAACCCGTGTGCCGATCGTCGCCCACGACATCCGTAGCGCAGGCCTTCAGGCCTGCCAAATGGGCGCGGGCGGCAGGCAGGGCTAAAGCCCTGCGCTACGTACGACACGTTCACCCAGGCTGATAGAGGTCATATCCATGAATCGCTTGAAGCTTCTTCGTGCTTCCCTGGTCCTGGGGCTTTTCGCAGTCTGGCTCGTTGGCCACATGGTCGCGTCGCAGCGTGTGGCGTCCACCATGGCCACAGCCGCCGACCAGTTCCTCGAAGAGCTCGCTCCCGACGAGCGCCAGCGGGCCTCCTTCCCCTTCGATGGTGACGAGCGCACGAGGTGGAACTTCATTCCCACGGAGCAGTTTCCGCGCCAGGGCTTGCCGATCAAGGACATGACCGAGCCGCAGCGAAAGCGCGCGCACACGCTGCTCGAAGCGGGTCTCAGCGCCCGGGGGTACTTGACCGCGACCGCCATCATGGACCTCGAGACGGTACTCAAGGCGATCGAGCGCAGAGGCCGAATCAGCCGCGATCCGGAGCTGTACTTCTTCACGGTGTTCGGGACACCGTCGCCCGACGACGCCTGGGGCTGGCGTGTCGAAGGACACCACGTATCGCTGCACTTCACAATCGTGAACGGCACTGCCATCGCCAGCTCGCCTTTGTTCTTTGGCTCGAACCCGGGTGAAGTTCGCGAAGGGCCGAAGAAGGGCCTTCGCGTGCTCGCCGTAGAGGAGGACACCGCCCGGGAGCTCCTCATGGCGCTCGATGAGTCTCAGCGGGCAACCGCGGTGATCGCCGACGTGGCGCCCAGGGAAATCGTGACGAAGAATGCCGCCGAGGCGGACCCGTTGTCACCGGTGGGCATCACGGCCTCTGCGATGACGCCCGCGCAGCGTGACCTGCTGATGGAGATCATCGACGCCTACACGTCGCACATGGCGGACGACATTCGCTCGGATCGCATGACCAAGCTCCGCGAGGCCGGAATCGAGAAGATTGCGTTCGCATGGAGCGGCGAGAGCGAGCTCGGGAAGAAGCACTACTATCGCGTTCAGGGACCAACGTTCCTGATTGAATACGACAACACACAGAACGACGGCAACCACATCCACTCCGTCTGGCGCGATTTCGATGGCGACTTCGGACACGATCTGCTGCGCGAGCATTTGGCAGCCGTCCGGCACTAGTCCCCGCAGGGTAGGTAGCCTACCCTGAACATCACGGCCGCTCCACTATGACGGTGCGTCATCTCCTGCTGGCCGTGGTGCTGCTGGCGCTACCGGAACCGGTGGCCGCCCACCCGTCGCCGTTCAGCTATCTCGACCTGCACCTCGGTGCGGAGGCTGTGCACGGCTCGCTGGTCGTCCACGACTTCGACGTCGCGAACGATCTGACGATTGTTCCGCCCGACCTGCTGCTCGACCCAGCAGTCGCACGGTCCCATCGGGACGGGCTCGTCGCGCTCCTCACCGAGCGACTGCGGTTAACGCTCGACGGTCGCGAGATCACGCCCGAGTGGCGCGACATCCAACCGCTCGTCGACCAGCAGAGCCTTCGGCTCACCTTCCGCCTGGCGGCGGCTCGCCCCGCTACCCTGCAGATCGACGCTCTCCTGTTCCCGTACGACCCGATCCATCAGACATTCGTGAATGTCTACGAGAATGAGGCCCTCGCCCACCAGGCAATCCTCGATGTTCGAGAGCAACGGCTGGTCTACTACGCTGGCACGATCCAGGGAACGCTCGCGGTGGTGGCCACGTTCGTGCCGTCCGGTATCGAGCACATCCTCATCGGGCCGGACCACGTCCTGTTCCTCATTGGACTACTTCTGCTGGGAGGATCGCTGTGGCGCCTGGCGGGGATCGTTTCGGCGTTCACCCTTGGACACAGCATCACCCTGTCGCTCGCCGCCCTCGATCTCCTCTCACCGCCCGCCGGCATCGTCGAGCCGACGATTGCGTTGAGCATTGTCTTCGTGGGAGCCGACAATCTTCTGGTCGTCAAAGCGCGAGCGGCAGGGGATGATGTCGCCGCGCGCGCGTCCAGGGGCGCGCGTGACATCCGTCCGTGGGTGGCAGCAATCTTCGGGCTCGTGCATGGATTCGGGTTTGCGACCGTCCTCAGGGAGTTCGGGCTTCCCCGGGCCGCGCTCGGCTGGTCGCTTTTTTCTTTCAATCTCGGTGTGGAGATCGGGCAGCTCGCGATTGTCTTGGTGGTCGCATTGGCCCTCAGCGCGATTCGCCGGCACAACCTGCGCCTCGGCGAACGACTGACGCTGGCAGGCTCGATTGGCGTCATCCTGGCCGGCGGATACTGGTTCATCGAACGTGTCTTCCTGACGACGTGACAGTGATGGTGTCGTCGCCCACGGCCCACCAAGGAGTGCCTGCGTCCAAGGAGGTCTCGACGCAGGCCAGGGCTCGGCGTTGTGCGCGCGCGAGGGCCTCCGCGGAGCCGGAACGCCGCAGCTCGGTCTCCGTGGGACACGAAGTATCAGCAGCAGCAAGATGTCCGCCTCCCGTTTCTTCTTTTGACGGCTTGGCGAAGTGCATTGCCATGCCTTCGCGTACCCAGAGAGGCCGGTCGACCAACGCATCGAACGTCAACGCGTGCGACAGCTCGTGCCGCAGGGTCGCCGCCAGCGTGCCGCGACGTTCGAGCAGCTGTAATGGCACGAGGTGAACATCGACTGCCGCGGCCCTCGACTCCCCAGCGGCGCTTCTGGCGTCCCGGCGTGTCGTCGCTCCCGCTGTCCACCACGCGAGACCGGTCGCTCGCTGAAAGCTCTCAATGGTCGGGTGGACGCGCAAGACAATGGCCGGCCGAGGCTGGCCGGTCTGCCTCTGGAGATCGGCGAGCGTCCGCTCGACGAGCGCCGAGAAGCGAGAGCGCGCCTGCTCATCAGCTGCCGGGAGAATGATCCGGACATCTCGGCTGTGCTCGCTCCCGCTGCGGACCTGCACATCCTCGAGGCCGGCTTCGACGAGCCCTGGAAAGTAGGTTTCGACGATCTGCTCCGACGATCGTCCCGTCTGGGCGAGCGTGATCGCGCCTCGCAGACACAACCCAATGCCATGACCACGCCCCCGGCCATCGAACCGATAGCCGGCGGCCGTGCGCGTGATGTCGTACTCGTTGCTCTTCAGGATGTGCCAGCCGAGTCGGTCGCCGAGCAGCCGTCGAAAGCTCTCGGCATCGAGCTCGCTCGGGACCAGACCGTCGAGCCCGAGGCGTGCCACCAAGCCGGCCGGCGTACGAGCCAGGATGCGTAGGTCACGCAGCGTGCCTCCACGAGCACCGGCCGACTGAAGAGCGCGCTCGAGATCGACAGCCGCGACGTTTGTCTGCCACGACGCAACCGGATGTGCGGCCGGATCAGCGCCCTCCCGGAGGTGTTCGAGGCGTTGTCCATCCGGCCAGACATCGGCTGGCATCACGAGCGTGCCGCCGCAGGATGCGCTGTAGAACACCGCAGCAGGTCGAACCTGGTGCAGGGAGCGCTCGGTGCTCGGTGGCTCCACGAGCACGACACCTCTCGTGCGAACGGTAGCGGCCCTGGACGAAGCCGTTTCCGGCCGAAGGACCTGACAGTGAGTAAGGTCGCAGAGATCGAAGCCCTCTCGTTGATGACGACCTCCCTGTGCGAGGGCAAACGTGCGAGCCGTGATCGCAAGCGCCTCGAGCGCAGCGGCCGGTGCGTCTGGCGGTGCCTCACCAGCCACGACCTGGGCCACGTAGTCGTCGAGCGCGAGCGTGTCGACCGAGCCAGCTTGGGCAGAGCGGCCGACCTGCACGAAAGGCCCGTCGGTCGAGCGTGCCGACGCGACGTTCGGCCGCGCTCGCTCGCTCCGCTCGCGTGCCAGGATCTCGGCGGCGATCGCGGCGGCGTCGCGACCAGCCGCACCTGGAGCGCGGACGACAACGCCTCGTGACGGACGATCCGAAGCGTCCGTCGTGACGGCCACCGCCAGCCCTTCGAACCGGCCCGCGCCTGGCGCCGTGCCCGTCTTCGCCCAGCCCTGCAGCTCGTGAGCGGAGAGCGCGGCAGCGGTACCCTCCTCTGTGGCACGCCGCAGGCCCTCGAGAACGACCCGACGAGTGCTGTCGTGAATTGACATCTGCTCACCCTGGACGAGGCGCTGCATCATGGCGAGGAGCGCGCGCGGCGTTGCGGACTCGCCGGCCAAGCCAAGGGCGGCAAGGGGAAGATCGACATCGGCGCTGATCGGTGAGAGACCCAAGGCGAGCGCGGCGCGGTTGAATGCCGCGCGGGGCAGGCGCTTCGCGACCGTGGCGAAGAACACGTTGCAGGAATGCGCCAACGCGTCGGCAGGCGTGAGCGGTTGCCCCAGATCCGGGTGGGCGCAGGTGAGATCGTGTGGAGGCAGATGCAGCGTGCGACTGCAGCGGACGCGGCTCGTCTCGCGGACGACGCCTGCTTCGAGCGCGCCCACCAGCGTCACGATCTTCGCGATGGAGCCTGGCCGAACGGGCTCGTCCAACCGTTCGAGGCGCTGGCTCGCAAGCACCTGAGTGCCCGGCAACGCGAGCACGAGAAAGGCGCTACGGTCGATAGCGGTCTGCAGCGTGTCGTCGGTCTGACCGGAATCAGCCGAGGGAGAGGCAACGGCGGGCGATCGCGTGGGCCTGCTACGGCGTGGCGCCTCGCCGCTCGGGCCGCACGCCGCACCGGCCCACGTGAGAGCGAGCACAACAGCAGCGGCGAGCATCCTTGCGCACCCGTCGTGGCCGGACATGGGTCCCCTTTCCGCCGCGTACTCTTCACGTCGGACGTAGCGCGACGTCGGCATCCAGGCCGAGGAAGGTCGACGTCTCGCGCCACATCAACTCCATGTGGTTCAGCAGCTGATGACCATCCTCGAGCAGGTGCAGCGTGACATGCGATTTGCGCGCGCGCGCAAATCGTGCAACCGCGTCGGCGTCGACCAGCTCGTCCCGCCGCCCCTGGAATATGAGTGTCTGCACGCGCACATCGACTCCTTCGGAATCGTAGCGGGCCGCGTCCCGATAGATCTCGAAGTGGATGCGCCGCACCTCGCCGTATGCGTGGTGAAGCACCTCGCGCCAGCCAGTCCGCTCCCACTCGCAAAGCTCTCCCTCCGTCAGCCCGAGGCGGTCGTGGCCGAACTCGAGCGCCGGCGCGAGCAGTACCACGCGGTCGACGGGATGCGTTGCGTCCGGATGCAGTCGCACCGCCGTACGCCACGCCACGAGCGCGCCAAGGCTCGAGCCGATCAAAACGACGCGGTCCGGCGCCAGCCGACGCATCGCATCCTCGGTGGCCTGCAGCATACGAGTCACCGTGAGCGTCGAAAAGTCTGGCTCGTTGAGATCCGGGCAGTGGAGCGTCAGACCCTTGGTCGCCAAACGCTCGGCGAAGAAGCGGGCCTTCGACGAGCTCGGGGAGGAAGCGAAGCCGTGGAGGTAGAGGACGTGCATCTAGTGGGCTAGAGCATATTCTGGCACCCGGGACGGCAGCCGCACGGGATCTCGGCAGCGCCCTCGGTAAAGTAGTTGTAGGTCAGCTCTTCACCCCGTCGAATGACGCGGGACGCGCAGATCCAGATCAAGCCACGCTCGATGCGGCTATGGCAGTTGGGCTGGCACGAGTGATTGATGAAGCGGGCGATGTTGCCCCCGACGCCGGCATCAATCACCCAGAGACGATTGAGTTGAAAGCACCAGATGCAGCCCTCTTCCAAGTATCTTTCTTCACGCGGCGTTGCTCGCGAATTGGCAACGAGCTCCCCCGCGTAGTCCACGATGCGCTTGTTCTTCGAGATTGGCTCGAGCGCGAAGACGCCCCATCCGTGCACGCGCGAGCGCCGGCGCTCGATCGCCGGCGGCTCGAGCCGCGGTGGCGCCGTGACGATGAGCCGTCCTTGGACGAGGCGAGCATGAGACGCCGCCTCCGATCTGGTACGCTTTAGCCATTGCCGCTTGGACCACTTCCTCGGTTGTGATCCGTTCGTTCCCAAGTTCGCCCTCCGCATTCACCCAATGTGCTGCAGCGACCCCACGCCGCCCCTCCTGCTTCAAGGCATCGAGGAGCTCAATGCCGGCCGGTACTTCGAACAGCACGAAACGCTCGAGATCCTGTGGCGCGCTGAAACGCGCCCTGTGCGCCGATTGTATCAGGGCGTCCTCCAGATCGGCGTTGCGTTTCACCATCTGCAAGATGGCAACTATCACGGTACGGTCTACATGCTGACGCGCGGCTCCAGTTATCTGCGTGACCTGCCGCCCATCTGTCTCGGCGTCGACGTCGCGCGGCTCTTGGTTGACGCCGCACGTGCGCTGGCCGAGGTCGAGCGCCTCGGTCCCGCGCGTCTCTCCGAGTTCGCCTGGTCGCTCGCGCCGCGCGTGAGGTTGGTGACGAGGTGATCAGGTGAGGGGGTGAGGGGGTGAAGGGTGAGGGGGTGAGGGGGTGAGGGGGTGAACGGGTGAACGGGTGACAAGGTGAACGGGCAGGACGAACTGCGTGCCTTCGGCCATTGTCACCTTGTCACCTTGTCACCCTCTCACCCTCTCACCCTGTCACCCTCTCGCCCTGTCACCCTGTGACCTTGTGACCTTGTGTCATACTGGGAGCCACTTCGGCGAGGAGGCACATGGAAGGCATCATTCGTGCGTGGGGACGCATCCTTCGCGGCTACACGCCCAACCTGTCGATCGAGATCACCCGCGAGTGCCCGCTGCGGTGCCCTGGCTGCTATGCGTATGGCGATGATCACCTCGGTGGCGAGGTCAATCTCCGCCAGATGAGCGACTATCGCGGGGACGCGCTGGTGGACGGCGTCATCAAGCTCGTCCGTGAGCACCGCGCGCTTCACCTGTCCATTGTTGGCGGTGAGCCGCTCGTCCGGTATCGGGAGCTCAACGTGCTCCTCCCAAAGCTCGAGGCAATGGGCATCTACACACAGGTCGTCACGAGCGCGGTCCGGCCGATCCCGCCCGAGTGGGCGGCCATTCGCCGCCTCCAGATCGTTGTCTCGATCGATGGGCTCCCACCCGAGCACGACGTGCGCCGCAAACCGGCCACCTACGATCGCATCCTCAAGCACATCGTCGGACAACAGATCACGGTCCACTGCACGGTGACACGCCAGCAGGTCGGTCGAGACGGATACCTCGACGAGTTCATCGACCTGTGGTCGCGCAACGACGATACGCAGCAGATTTGGGTCAGCCTCTACACGCCCCAAGTCGGCGAGCAGTCTCCAGAGATGCTGACCCCCGAGGATCGCCAGCGCGTCGTCGGCGACCTCCTTCGTCTCCGCGCGAAGTATCCGAAGCTCGCCATGCCCAAGGGTATGATCGAGGTCTACTCCGAGCCGCCTCCGTCACCGGAGGAGTGCATCTTCGCCAAGACGACGACGTGCATCTCGTCAGACCTCGAGGCGCGGGTCACGCCTTGCCAGTTTGGAGGAGAGCCTGACTGCTCGCAGTGCGGCTGCATCGCGTCGGCGGGGCTGGGAGCGGTCGGTCGACATCGGCTGCGTGGCGGCTTGCGCGTGGGAGCGATCTTCGACACGTCGTTCAAGGTCGGCGCAGCCGTCAGGCGGGTCCGCGACCGGGTGTCCTCGGCGAGCAACTAGTAGCGGTAGGGACGCGTCGCCGAGGCGTCCTTTCGACCCGATGAACCCGGATTCTCGCCCGTTCAGCGGTCCATCAGGGTGCCTCAGGCCGGCCAGCTGCTACAATTTCGGCGAAAAGGGGACAGGCCGCCCTTCCGCGGCGACGCTCACTCAGTATGCCGGTTACTGCCCTGGCACCGCTAAAGCCTCGACGTCTCATGACGCACCTGCGCGTGCGCGCCGAGCGCAAGGCGCGGCTGGTCCGGAAGTTCGCGCGTGGATTCGTCGAGACGTCGCATCCGCTCCTCGTCCACATCATTCCTACGCGCCGCTGCAACATCGAGTGCGGGTATTGCAACGAGTACGACAAGGTCTCGCAGCCAGTGCCGACCGAGGTCATGCTGGCGCGCATCGATCAGCTCGCTCGGCTGCGCGCTTCTGTCGTGGCGTTCAGCGGAGGAGAGCCGCTGCTGCATCCCGATCTCGACCAGCTCATTGGCCACATTCGATCGCGCGGGATGATGGCCGGCTTGATCACCAACGGCTACCTGCTGTCGCCCAAGCGGATCGTTGCGCTCAACGACGCCGGGCTGGACTTTCTCCAGATCAGCATCGACAACGTAGAGCCCGATGAGGTTTCGAAGAAGAGCCTACGGCTGCTGGACAAGAAGCTCACATGGCTCCGCGACTACGGCGTCTTCGATGTCAACATCAACTCGGTCGTGGGTGGCGGCATCAAGAACCCAGAGGATGCCCGCACCATCACACGACGGGCGCGTGAGCTCGGTTTTTCGACGTCGATCGGCATCATCCACGACGGGAACGGTCATCTGAAGCCGCTCGGGCCGGTCGAGCGACGCGTGTTCGACGAGGTTTCGCGCGAGATCAGCGGTGGCTGGCAGATCGTCAAGAACCTCTATTCGGGGATCCGTGGCTTCCAGGACAATCTGGCGGAAGGTAAGCCCAACGTGTGGCGCTGCCGTGCGGGGGCGCGCTACCTCTATGTGTGCGAGGACGGTCTCGTCCATTACTGCTCACAGCAGCGCAGTTATCCTGGGGTCCCGCTGATCGGGTACACAGTCGATGACATCAAGCGAGAGTTCCTCACACCCAAATCGTGTGCGCCGTTCTGCACCGTCGGCTGTGTCCACCGCGTGTCGATGATGGACTTCTGGCGAGCACCGCAGAGTGTTCCGGTGCCGCCGAGCATGCCGGTGGACGGGAGGGCGGAGCTTTAACCCCGCCAATTTTACGGCGGTCCTACTTTTGGATCATGGTTTACGTTAACCTCAACCTCCGAAAACCGGTCTAATACCGTCTATCGTCCCATTGCCGGGAGGTACCTCGAGGATGGCGGCCGTGCCGATGTCTGGCTCGACGGAAAGAAGGCCGGTGAGATCGACGCTTGGCAGGTGCCCCGCACCTACGAGGATGTGTACTGGCACGTCACGGGCCTCGAGCCCGGACTGCACACATTGCAGATCCGTACCCGTCCGGACAAGAACGAGCGATCCACAGGGACGACGATTGCGATCAATGGTGCGGTTATCTACGGCCGCTAGCTTTTCGTTGTCCCTCGCACCTTGCACCTCGCCCCTCGCCCGCTCGTCAAGGACGGTGCGTTGGGAGCGTCAGGAACTCAGACACAGCCAGCGCTTCTGGTGTAAAACGTGCGAGAAGGATCGCACCCCTGAAGTGATTCACCCGATTGATGCGGGTGCCGACCGATGCCGCTCCAGGTCCCTGCGGCGTGAATGCAATCTCGGCTTCGCCCTGCAATTCACCGTTGACGTAGCTGCGATACCACTTACCGTCGTAGACCTGGGCAACGTGGTACCAGTGGCCGATCGAATGAAGTTTGCCACGGAATAGTAGTGCTTTGGAGTAGCCGGGTCCATTGACGAACGCATCAAGACACCACTGATTCATGTTGAGAACGCGAATTTCGAACAGGAACCGCGCGTTAGCATCTTGACCAGTCTTGGGTCGGTCTCGACTGGCGAGCAATCCCGTTTTCGGGTCGCGCTCCGCAAGATGAAACCACCGCTGTTCGGCTGAACCGCCATCGGGCCTGAAGATCGCTTCGAAGGTGAACGTGGACGCGCCCGCAAGCGGATGCTGCTCGATCCAGAGGGCATCGTCTACGCCGTCGAACTCGACGGCTTTCCCCATTGGCGTGTCGACGACCTTGGGATTGCCTTCGAGCTTGGTCTTGTTGCCCCCGATTTCGTCAGTTCTGTCGAATGACCATGTGACTTGCTGCGGTGCCTGTCGAGAGAGAAGGCTCGGCGCCATCAGCAGCCACGCCACCAGTGTAGGGAATATCGTCGCGCGGAACATTCCTCCTTATGCTAATGCATCCAAGAAAGGCGTCTCACGAATGCGTGCGCTCAATTTAATCGTGCACCGAGATGAACGGCACGGCGGCGGTTGTGGAGGATCGCCCGATTGCGGATTCCTGCTCGCTCATGCCCGCCTATTCCTGGCGCAAAGCAATCATGGGATCCACCGCGCTTGCGCGGCGAGCTGGCACGTAGCAAGCGACCGCCGCGGCGGTGAGCGGTACGCTCCCCACAGCCAACAGCACAGGCACACTGAGCGCGATGTTCAGTCGGTCGGGCGCGAAGCTCGCACCAACGATCTCATCCATCGTTTGCACGTCGGTCAGCGGCAGCTCCGGGTCGGCGGCATGAACCACGGTCGCGAGGCTCTGTCGCAAGGCTTCAGGATTGGTCGCCGAACGAACCGCAGCCATTGCCTGTGGCCACGGGCGTTGCGCGAAGGGCACGTAGATCTGCGGCGCTTCAGGAACGTCGAACCGCTCGACGTTGCTGACATCGCGGAACACCCCGACGATGCGCCACTCGACAGGAGGACCCGGGACGCCAGGCACGAATCCCACGGTCCCCGGGACGAGCTCGTCCATCGTCACACGCTGGCGCGGACGACGCCAGGAACCGCCCGGAACTGCTCGAGCAGTTGCCGGTAGAAGCCGTCGATCTCCGCCGCCGAAGAGAACCGCCCTTCGTTCACCGGCAACCCAAAGGTGAGGATGGCGAACCAGTCGGTAATGAAGAACCATACGGGATCGGTGAAGCTCTTCGAGAGGATGTAGCCCCACGTCTGGCGCAATCCGAGAAGCGTGCGATACGGCATGGCTTGCGTGGCCTGCTCTTCGCTCGACGTGAGCGTCGGTCGATCCGCGAGGATGTACTCGCGCTCCTCGACCGAGAGTCTCCCGTGATCCTCCGGACGACGGTAGAGCGTGCGGAAGGCGAGCAACCACAGGAGCCCGAGCATGCCGGTCAGCAGGAAGGCTGGCCGCCAGCTCCCGAACGCGTGATAGATCGTCAGCACGATCCAAGGTGCCAGTGCCCCGCCAATCGACGATCCGCTGTCGAACAGGGCGACTGCCCATCCCGATTCTCGTCGCGGGAACCACTCGGAGACGGCCTTGGTCGCGCCCGGCCAGTTGCCAGCCTCGCCAAGGCCCAACGCAAACCTGAAAGCAGCGAAGCTACGGAGCCCGGTCGCCAGCGATGTCGCCATCGCTGCCACGGAGTACCTGAGGACGGCAAGGCTCGAGCCCGTGCGTGTCCCGAGTCGGTCGACCAGACGGCCGGCGAGCGTCTGGCCGATCGCGTAGGCGACGCGGAAGGCGATGAGGACGAGCGCGAAGTCGGTGTTCGTCCACTGATACTCGGTCTTCAGGTACGGGCCGAGGACGCTCAGCGTCTGCCGATCGATGTAGTTGATGACCGTCGAGAGGAACAGAAGGCCACCGATGTACCATCGCAAGTGTCTAATCGGTCGACTCAGGTGTCACCTCCCCGTTTGAGCTATCGCATTTAGTCGAGCAACCGATTTGGCGGCCAGATCGATGTGGTCTTCCGAAACCGCAAGTTCTCTGCGAGCCCTACCGCCGCGGCTCGCTCTTGGTACCACGTGCGATCAAAGCTGGGGCCAGGATTCACGAGGTCGAGCGGCTTCCGCACGAGGAGTAGCGTGGCCGTTCGAAGATCGCCCACGCGCCGGAGGCTACCAACAGGCAGCAGCTCGAGCAGCTCTGAGTCAAGACCTGGGTCGCGGCCCGCCAAGTCGACAATTACCCGATCAGCCACTCCAGAGATCGCCGCGCCAAAGGCTGTCAGCAGACCGTAGCGGCCGAGTCCAACCAGCGTCAGACGCGCGTCGGGCCACCGCTTGCGTGCAAACGCCAAGCCGGTCACGACGTCTTGGATGCCGTTCAGTCTGTGGTCCCGATTGTAGACGTGAGGCCAGCTCAGGGCCTCCCAGTCTTTGCGAGGAATCTGTAGCTCGCCTGAGGCATAGCCGCCGATGGTCACGAGGCGGTACCCTTGGGATACGAGGGCCGTTGCATAGGCGGCAGGCGTGCCATCCGGCGTGACCAGGCCCTCCAGCTCGTGACTCCGTACCAGGACCAATGTTCCGCGAGATGAGCGGTCTGCGCTCAGCACATCTATCTGAACGGCCTCGTCCCGTCCAGATCGCCCCGTGACGAACCTTTCATAGCGCAGTCTCCCGGTGGTTGTCTCCGTCAGCGGCCGGATGTCGACGCTCGGCTGGGCCTCGACACCCAAGACCTGCGCCAGCCGTGCCCCAAAGGTCGACACGAATGCCGGCAGGTCCGCGGGGGATCCAGGGAGGGCGGCGTGAAGATCCTTCTCCGACTGGGCGATCCAGTTCTCAATCACGTCCTGGCCCGAGAGCGCGTGCTCCGGCAGGATGTGCTCGGGAAACAGGCGGAGATCGCCGAGCGCTTTCAGCTCCGGAGCCACCGGCACCGGGGCGGTGATGGCCGCGTGGGGGCTCTTCAGATGGCGTGCAAACCACGCGTACACGGCGGCTCGAGTCTCGGCGTTGTAATTGTGGCCGGCCGTCACATGTACGTTGGCGACATGGTCTTCTGCTCCGTAGAGCGCGTAGTACTTCTTGACGATCGGGAGCTCCCGCTCGGGAAACCTGTGGGTCCACGGATCCTCCGTTGCAGAGGGAAGAAGCAGCGGCTTCGGCGCAAAGGTCGCCGCGAGCTCGATGGTCGACATGTCTCGCCAGAGCCCGGGAGCATTCTCGCAGCGGCATCCGGGATGCTTCGTGGCGCCGATGATGTTGACCGGGGCGGCAACCTGGATCCGGTCGTCCACGGCCATGAGCAGCAAACTCTGGGTCGCACCGCCCGACGCCCCCGTCACCCCGATGCGGCGCGGGTCGACATCAGGAAGCGACACCAGAAAATCCACCGCCCTGACGGCGTTCCACAGTTGCAGTCCGGCGAGGCTCAACCCGTACAGCTCCGCCTCCGGAAAGTCGAAGTCGGCCCGAAACAGCCGCGGCTCGTACGGAAGCGGCACGTCTGCGTTCAACTGGGCGCGACTCTTGGAGGAATCGTGTGGGAGCTGCAAACTGTCGTTGTAGCCAATCATATCGATGGCGAAGACGATGAATCCCATTCGCGCGAGATCAATCGATCGGCCTGGAATATTCCCGCTCTCCGAGTTGGTGAGCCGCCCGTAAGGCCAGTGCCCATGAGGGGTAATGACGGCCGGAAACGGTCCATTGCCAGACGCCGGGCGATAGAGATTCCCGGTGACCAAGAATCCCGGCACGCTCTCAAAATAGACCTTGGCAACCCGGAAGCCGTCCCCCTGCTTCTCATCGAACATCTTGGGCCTCAGCGGTGTCTTGGGAAGTGGCGGCCAGAGACCGGTGCTGTTCAACACCAGCTCCCGGAGTTCCTTCTTCCGTGCCTCCCATTGTTGGCGGTCCGCGACCTCGGGGATGCGCGCCTCGAAGTGATTGGCATCCATCAGCGACCCGGCCCGGTGGTCCGGCCCGCGTTGGGTGGCGGCTCCTCCCAGTAGCGCGCAGAAGATCCCAGCACATCCAAGAATCCAGAAACCCCGCTGACGCTCCATCGATACCTCCTCTGTCGGGCCGACGTTGAGCTCAATGATAGGCGACCTCAGGAAATATTTCACATTTGCATGTCATATTGCCCAACAAGACGCCGGCGTCGCGTCGTCAGAAGGCCTCCCCCGGCCCAGAGAAGGGCCTCCGAACTGGATAGCGTCAACCCTCCTCCCACGATGAAGGAGGGCTTCCAGCACTGCTGGTTGACACGGCCTCTCTACTATGTTTTACTGCCGGCACGATTCCTGGTATTGAGAAATGTTTCTCTCCCCGTAGGCATTTGGAGAGGAGAGTCGAGGGTGACATGGACTATCAGCAGTGCGTTCCCTCCACAGCAAGAACGGGATTGGAAATGGCGGCTCGCCGGCCACGGGCATCGGCTCACTGGGGACTTCTGACGTGGGTGCTGGCGTGTGCGGTCACCGTCGTGTGCCTCACGAAACCCGTAACAGCGCAGTACACGACGGCCAGTCTGAGCGGCACCGTGACCGATGCCAGTGACGCCGCGATTGCCGGCGCAACCGTCACGGTACGGAACGTGGCGACCGGCTTTACCCGGACGGCCATCACCGATTCGGTCGGGGCGTATCTGTTCCCGCAACTGCCCGTCGGCGCCTATGAGCTTCGCGTGGAGCTCGAAGGCTTCACTCCATATCTCCAGACAGGCCTCGAGCTGACCGTTGATCGCGTGGCGACGCAGAACGTCAGGTTGGAGGTGAAGGAGCTCTCCGAGACCGTCACCGTAGGAGGCGGAGCGGAGTTGATTCCCACGCGAACGGCGACGGCCGGGCAACTCGTGGACGAGAAGCAGATCGTGGAGCTGCCCCTGGAAGGACGTCGGCCGGAGCGCCTCATTTACTTGGCAGCCGGTACCGTGGATCTGGGCCGGAACGCGTGTCGGATCTGCGGACATGGCGGTGTGTACCCCGGCCAGGAGACGGCCGGTGCCGGTGGCGCACAACTGGGCCAGGTCAACTTCCAGCTCGATGGCACCAGCAACAATGACACCTATCTGAATGCCGGCCTGCCCTTTCCTCATCCGGACGCCGTGCAGGAATTCAGCGTGCAGACCAGCAATTTTACGGCGGAGTACGGCAACGCCGGTGGCGCCATCCTCAACGTCGTGACGAAGTCGGGCACCAACAACCTCGACGGCACCTGGTTTCACCTTCTGCGCGACGGCCGGCTGAACGCGCGCGACTTCTTCGCGCCGGAGCGAGATGAGCTGAAACGTAACCAGTTCGGAGGAAGCCTCGGTGGTCCGATTGTGAGGAACAAGCTGTTCTTCTTCGCCACGTATCAAGGCACACGGGTGAACAACACGCCCTCGGGATTGATCGATTTTGTGCCGACAGACGCGCAACGGCGGGGCGACTTTTCGGCTCTCTCGACCGAGCTCGTGGATCCGGAGACGGGTCGGCCGCTTCCGAACAACCACATACCTGCGAGCCGGCTGAACCCTGTCTCATCGTTCTTTCTCGACCGCGTCCCGCTGCCCAACGGTCCTGACGGACAGTTGACGTATCCCGGCCTCGAAATCGTCGAGTCGGAAAACCAGTTCATGCCGAAGATCGACTACGTGGCGGGCCGCCACCAGCTCAGCGGACGCTACTTCTTCACCGACTTCTCCCGCCCGGCGGGCATCCCGGGGCCGGCGGACCATATTCTGCAAGCGCGAGGTGGCAATGCCGTGCGGGTGCAGAACATCTCGATCAGCTACGCGTACACCGCGTCACCCACGCTGCTCTTCAACACCACGTTCGGTCTCAACCGGCAGCGAGGCGGCTCGCTGTCGGGCGCGCCGTTCAGCTTTCGCGACGCGGGATCGAACATCCTCGGGCCGCAAGACATGACGTTGCCTTTCCAGGCGCCGCCCGCCCTCAACCTGTCCGTGTCGGGCGGATTCTCGATTGGCACGAGCCACAAAGGCGATTTCAATCGCGGAGACTTCACGATTCGCCAAGTCGTCACCAACATCCGAGGCGCGCACGAGCTCCGCGTCGGGTTCGAGATCGTCCGCGTCGCCAACGAGAACATCAACACCTTCCAGACGATGGGCAACTTCAGCTTCACGGGCGATCTGTCTGGCAACGCGCTGGCGGACTTCATGTTCGGGAGGGCCACAACATTCACGCAGGGTGGCGGCGAATTCAAAGACCTTCTTGGCACGAAGTGGGGCTTCTTCTTCCAAGACAACTGGAGAGCAGGCGACAGACTCGCCCTCAATCTCGGGGTCCGCTGGGATCCCTACCTCCCCTACTATGATCGGCAGGGTCGGGTCGTCTGCTTCCAGCCGGGCGCGGCCCTCCGCTCTGATCGGTTTCCCAATGCGCCCGAGGGCATGCTGTACGGCGGCGACTCGGGATGCCCCGTGGCAGGCTCGGATGCGAACTGGGGCAACATCGGTCCGCGTGTCGGTGTGGCCTACCGGCTGACCGACGATGGCAAGACGAGCGTGCGAAGCGGCGTCGGCGTGTACTATACGCCGCCCGCCACCCATACGATGAATCCCTACACGAACACGGCGCCGTTCGCCGGAACGTTCACGGTGAACGACGTCGCGTTCGACGATCCGTGGGGAAGCATCGGTGTGCCGAATCCCTTTCCGATGAACTTCGGCCCGGAGATCCCGGGACCGGACGTCCGCTTCAACGACTTCAATGCCATTCGGGGATATCGCCCCCGGGACTTTCGGATCCCTCAGCTCATCACGTGGAACCTCCGGTTGGAGCGACAGCTTGGGGAGAGCTGGGTGGCTGGCATCGCCTATTTGGGTAACAAGGGGACATTCCTTCCCGTGAACGTGCAGGAGAACGCCGCCGTCTACGTGCCGGGCGCATCAACTGTCGCAAACACGCAGGACCGCAGAATCTATCCGCACTTCGGCCCCGTGACGCGGACGGACTCCGGCGCCAACGCGAGTTACAACGCGCTGCAGTGGAACATCGAAAGGCGCTTCTCCGATCGGTACTCCATCCTGGCCAACTACACATGGTCGAAGATGATCGATGACGCCGACGCCGCGAACCCGTTCGACCGGCGTAGCATCGGGCGCGGTTTGGCGAGCGAGGACGTGCGGCACAACTTCAAGTTCTCGACCATCTATGAGCTTCCGACGTTCAACCTGACGGGGCTCGCCGACAAGCTTCTGAACGGGTGGCAGGTCAATTCGATGCTGATCTGGCAGAGCGGTATGCCGTTCACCGTCGTCAGTGGCCAAGACAACGCGTTCAGCGGCAACGGCGCCGACCAGGCCGACTTTCTCGGCGGGGAGGCCTCGCTCGGTTCCGGGCGGTCGCGTGGCGAGCAGGTAGCGGAGTGGTTTGATACCTCCAAGTTCACCGTGAACCAAGTCGGCACATTCGGGAACGCCGGCCGCAATAGCGTGACGGGGCCTGGCTACTTCAAGACGGACTTTGGTGTGATCAAGAACACACAGCTATCGAGCGGCGTACGGCTGGAGTTTCGTGCGGAGGCCTTCAACCTGTTCAACAATCCGAACTTTGCGTTCCCGGATGCGAACGTCTCGTCGCCGCAGTTCGGAAGGATTACCGCCACCGTGGGAGACAATCAACGCATCATCCAGTTGGGCATGAAGCTTGTGTTCTAGCGAGCCGCGGCTTTCAGCCGCGCCTCCCGACGCTCACTTGCGAGCCCCGAACTTGACACGATGTGTCAAGGATGTGGAGCAGTACGAACAGCAACGCCACCCCGACTACCCCGGTCACAGCATGTTCGAAACCGGCGATATCGTCACATTTGAGTCAGCAAAGGACCATGCCCATGTCGCCGTCGATGCCACCCTCGCCTATCGCAGATCGCAGCTGGAGCGCTTCGTTCGGCACCTGGTCTTCATGAAACCTCACCTGCTTGTGGTCTACCATGTTCTGATAACACCATCCGGCAGGTCCCCGATTTGGCTCATGCAGACAGTCACCCAGCCAGACGTCGGGCAGTCAGAATTCGGCGTTGTCAACGGCGCTGGAGAGTTGCGTGCAGTTACCCTTCTGCCAACACAGGCGACGATCCAGACCACCGAGACGCTCGCAGGATATCGGGTCGAGGTCACAGGTAACGGCTCGCAGGAGACACCGCGGCAGGATACCCATCGCTTCCTGCACATTCTGGCTATCGGAGATGCCGGGAGTGTGACGGTGCCGGAGGCCGGGTGGACAAAGCAGGGAAACAGGCTTGCCGTCTGGATACGCCGTGGCGGGGGACGCAGGACTGCATATTTGCCGTGGGATGGTTGAGACCTCCAGGAGAAGCTCGAATGCAGCCGAGATCTACGGTGGCGGCTCTCGTAGCCGTTCTCTGCATGCTGGGCACCGCCTTCGCCCAGGATCCCCGAGGAACGATTCGCGGACGCGTCCTTGATTCGTCCGGCGCGATCGTACCGGGCGCAACGATTTCCGCGACGAATGTCACGACCGGTGTTCGTGTGTCCGCCGAAACGAACGAAGAAGGGATGTACAGCATCCCGTTTCTCCCAGCCGGGATCTACACGATCGAGGCAGACCTCGCCGGGTTCAACTCCTGGTCGCGGAGCGACGTGCAGCTCCGGGTCAGCGAAACAACCGAGCTGAACATCACGATGAGCGCCGCCGCGGTCACTGAACGCGTCGAGGTCAAAGGGGGAACGCCCCTGCTCGATACCGCGTCGGCGTCGCTCGGCCAGATCATCGACCCCAGGAGAATCCAGGAACTGCCAATCGTCGCGGGGAACGCGCTCGAGTTGACGTTGCTCGCTCCGGGCATGATCGAGCCGAGCAAGTTCACATGGAAAGCCGCATGGAACTTCCGGAACATCGCCAGCGACGGCAATCCAAGCTACACGACCGAATACCAGATCGACGGCGTGTCGAATACCTTCGCCGAAGGCAATACCGGCAGGAACCGATACGCGTTCGCGCCGCCGGCTGCCGCGATCAGCGAGTTCAAGATGCAGACGACGCCGTACGACGCCAGCATCGGTCACACCATGAGCTCGGTGGTCAACGTGAGCACGGCGAGCGGCACGAACACACTCAAGGGCGAGATGCATTTCTTCACGAAGAACAGCACGCTCGATGCCGCCAACTTCTTCAACAACAAGGACAACACGCCGAAGCCGACGTACGAGGACAACCGCTACGGCGCGTCCGCCGGCGGCCCGCTGATCCTTCCGGGGCTCTACAACGGCCGCTATACCCGTCAGCCGTTCCCGAACAACATCATTCCACAGCACCGTCTCGACGCGCTGGGCCTGAATCTCGCGAATCTGTATCCGCTGCCAAACAGACCCGGCACGGCCGACGGTAGCGACAACTACTTCAACGGGTCGCTCAAAGGGGAGCAGGACTACTTCGTCCATATGATTCGTGGCGATCACGCGTTCACCTCGAACCATCGCATCTTCGCTCGGATCCACTATGACAGATGGGAGGAAGACAAGGACCACTGGTTTGGCGACGATGTCAACGGCATCATCCTCAACAGGACCAACATCGTGATGTCTTCTCCGTGCCGTCTTCAAAATACCGGTCATGGATTGCCTTCAGCATCGTCGAGCGCGACGGTCCTGATCTGTTCAATACCGCCGTCCTGCTGGACCGTGACGGGCGAATCGCGGGCACGTACCGCAAGGTGCAACTGCCGTTCGAGGAGCTCTCGCTCGGCATCGCGCCTGGCGACCGTTTTCCGGTATTCGTTACCGACTTTGGAACCGTCGGCATGCTGATCTGCCACGATGCGTCGTTCCCGGAAGCCGCGCGCGAACTGGCGCTGAAGGGCGTCGAGATGATCCTAATGCCGATCTGGGGCGGCCGGGAGACGCTCGTGCGCGCACGAGCCGTCGAGACCGGCCTCTATGTCGTGACGTCCGGTTACAGCTATCCCAGCGAAATCATCTCTCCCCTCGGGGAGATACTCGCCGCAGCACCGCTCGACAAGGGTCCGGCTGTGGCCGTCGCCGAGATCGATCTCACAAGGCGTTTCCCGCAGGACTATATCGGGGACTGGAGGGATACGTACCAGCGTCAGCAGCGGCCCTCGGCATACGGGCGAAAGAGCCGCTAACCGCTACCAGCGTCTGTCCATTGATTGCCCGCGCACTCGAGGGGCATGTGCAACGCCGTATCGTCAACCGAGCCGCCGCTGCGTTTCAACGGCCGGCCGGGCGTCCTCATCAGCACGAGCATTCGTGCTCGTCAAAGCCTCGGATGGTCGGATCGACTCGCGTATGACTAACTCGGTCGGCATGCAGAGCTGTCGGGGATCCAGATCGGGGTTGACGATCCTGGTGGTCACGAACTCGGCCAAATGTCTGCCCAACTCTTCGGGGAACTCACGCACGCTACTCAGGGTGGGATGCAGAATCGCGCCCTCGGTATCGTTGAATCCGGCCACGCTGATGTTGTCGGGCACTCGCAGATGGAAATCACGAAGAGCCCGGTAGACACCGTGCGCCACCTGATCGCTGCCCGCGAATATGGCGGTGACCGGCTCGCCGGATGCGATCAACGACTTCACGGCAAGATAGCCGAGCTCTTGCCGATCCGAGCGGATTTGACTGCAACGCGCCTGTAGCTTGGCCTCCGCCATCGCGCGCTGATAGCCTTGAAAGCAGCGGGCAAACCAGGGAAATCGCACATCGCCCACATACCAAATGTGCACGTGTCCCCGTGAGATGAGGTACGACGTCATCTCGTACGCCCCGAGGACATCATCCGAGAAGACCACATCATGCTGCTCAGGCTGCCATTCCCCGAGCACGTTGTTTCCCAGAACCGAGAAGGGAACCTTGCGTTCATGTAGAGCAAGCAAGAGGCTCGCCGGATTGGTTCCCCCCAAGATGACGCCTCGAACCGTATCTCTCCTGTTCAGAACCTGCGGTAGGCTGAGCTCCCCAACCGCCGTGGTCGAAGGGTAATGAAAAGAGAGAAACAACAGCTCCCAGCCATGGCTCGTGCAATACTCCTCGGCGCCAGCGAGGATCCGCGCCTGGAATCTATGGAGCACATCGCGGTTTCCCAACAAGAAGACGATGATGCGACTCTTCATCGCCTTCGTCAGATCGATGCCAAGCTGGCTCGCGGCGCTCCGCACGCGCGACTGGACCGTCGGGCCGACGTACGCACTGCCGTTCGCAACACGGGAGACCGACGAGGGGCTCACGCCGGCCAGCCGTGCCACATCACGAAGCGTCGGTTTCTTGCGCATTAAGCTCCGGTTCTCGAGTTCCCGATCCTACGAAACTGTATCACACGACAACGGCCTCGAACGGGCGCGCAGATAGTGGGGCGACTGGAGCCCAGAGCGGTTCTACGCCTGCCTCATCCAAACGAGAGGGTGTTGAGAGCCGCACATGTCGGCAGTTTATGACGGCATGTCGGGGGTTGACACCTCTCGTTGGGCATGACACTATTTCACCGCTACGTGACACTTTTCACAGATTTGGAGTTGACGACACGCCCCGTTTCGATGCGCGACAATCGAAGGAGCTTCCTGAAACGTGGCGGGGTGGCTGGCATAACTGTGGCGGGTGTCACGATTCTGCCGGCGTGCCGTTCAGAATCCGGTGAGACGAGCACGCCCGACGAGCGGTGGCAGACCGATCCCAAGTGGCAGGAAGTGAAGTACGGCGCCTGGCGTGGTCCCGGAGTCCCCATCGGCGCCGGTCCCATGGACGGCGTGTTGCTCAAAGACTACGCTCCCAGATCCTCCGTGGTAACCGACGAGACGTTCGTCCCCAAGGCCAGCTATCCCGTCGTCGACGTTCATGTGCACCACTATCCGGCGCGCGCACAAGGCAAGAGCGCGGAGGTGACGCTGGCCGAGTGGGTCAAGACGCAAGACGAGGTCGGCATTCAGACATCAGTGGTCCTGACGGGAGCAACCGGTTCCGACTTCGACCGGTTACTAAAGATGTATCTGGAGCCATATCCCGATCGATTTCAACTGTACTGCGGTCTGGAGGTCACTGATATCGGCAAGCCGGACTACCCGGACCGGGTTGTCGTGGAGCTCGAGCGCTGTTACAGGAACGGCGCTCGCGGCGTGGGAGAAATCACCGACAAGGGCTATGGTCTGACGAGAGATTCAGACTTGCCCCCTGGTGAGAGGCTCCACCACGATGACCCACGCTTGGGTGGTGTCTGGAACATGTGTGCGGAGCTGAATCTGCCCGTGAACATTCACATTGCCGACCACCTGTCCGCGTGGGAGCCTCCGGATGTCTTTCAGGAGCGCACGCCGGTCTTCCAGCAATTCAATCAGGCTGGTGAAGACGCGCTCTCCTATGAAGGGTTGCTGGCCATCCTGCCTCGTCTGCTCGAGAAGCATCCGAAGACGACGTTTATTGCCTGCCACTTGGCCAATCAGGGCAACGACCTCGCCCGGCTGGGGAGGCTCCTCCACCAGTATCCCAACCTCAACCTGGATATCTCCGCGCGAGACTACGAAATCGGGCGGACGCCGCGTGCCGCGGCGACCTTCCTCACGAAGTACGCCGACCGAGTGCTGTTTGGCACCGACATGGGCATGGAGAAGACCATGTATCAGAGCTGGTGGCGCTTGTTGGAGACCGCCGACGAATACATGGTCGGTCGGGTGTGGTGGCCGTACTACGGCCTCGAGCTATCCGGCACAGTATTGGAGTCGCTGTACGTGCGCAATGCCAAGAGGATTTTGAATTGGGAGAACGTCTAAGACCGGCGTGGCATGGCTGGTAACACCTACACATTCAATGGTCCGAGCCAACTGGGCGTGGTGGCACGATGGACATGAACAACCGCAGAGACTTCTTAGCGCTTTTCGGCCTCGCGGGTGCCGGCGTGGTAGGTATGCGGCAGCCTGCAAATATTGAACGGCGCCAGCCTGCGCAACGTCAGACCTTCAATATGCACGGATACGCTGCGCCGAAACTGGAGACGGTCCGGCTCGGCCTCATTGGCATCGGCAGCCGCGGGTCCGGCACCGCGCGGCGGATGGCCGGCATTGAAGGCGTAGAGATCAAGGCGTTGTGCGACCTGTTCCCCGATAGGGTGAGCGCAGCGATCGAATCGATTCGCGAGTTTGCTCAGCACAGCCCAGAGTCGTACTCCGGTGGCGAAGACGAGTGGAAGCGGGTGTGTGACCGCAACGACATCGACCTGATCTACATCGCGACCCCCTGGCGCCTGCATCCTATCATCGCCGCATACGCGATGGAGCGTGAAAAGCATGTCTATACGGAGCTGCCTGTGGCAAACACGATCGAGGAATGCTGGCAGGTGGTGGAGACATCCGAGCGCATGCGTCGACATTGCTTCATGGGGTGCGGCTCCTGTCATGACGGTATGTCGGCCATCGTCTTGAGCATGGTCAGAGATGGGTTCTTCGGCGAGATTGTTCATGGTGAAGGCAACTATGTGCATGACCGTGTCTCCGATACGGAGGCGCGATGGCTGAGAGACAAGGCAGACCATGGGGCGTTTGGGTTCCGCTCGTGGCGCTTGGACGAGAATGCCAAGAGGAACGGAACGCTGTATCCGCAACACGGCTTGGGGCCGGTGGCGCAGATGATGGATCTGAACTATGGGGACCAGATGAATTACATGGTCTCGATCTCCAGTGACGACTTCACACTGGGAGACAAGATGAAGGAGCTCGCGGTCGCGGACGACTTCTACAAGCCATACATCGGCCGAACATTTCGTGGGAACATGAATATTACGGTCATCCGTACTCACAACGGCCGGACGATCATGCTCCAACACGACACCAGCTCGCCACGCCCCGGATCGCGATTCCAACTGATAAGCGGCGACAAGGCCATTTATCACGCGGACCCTCCCAGAATTGCCACGAGTGACCAGGGCTGGATCCCGAAGGAGGAGTTCGACGCGCTGATCCAGAAGTACATACCCGAGCTCGTCAAGAGGTTCGATGAAAAAGCCAAACAGGCGAAATCGATCAGCAAAGGACGGTCATATGAGGTCGTGACCGCCAGCGATTGGCGCCTGATCGACTGTCTCCGTAACGGCCTTCCGCTGGAAGTGGACGTCTATGATGCGGCGCTGTGGAGCGCGATCATCCCATTGAGCGAGTGGTCCGTAGCCCACGAAGGCACCTCCGTGAAAGTGCCTGATTTTACGGCCGGTGCATGGAAGACCAACAAGCGGTCAATGGATATCTCGCTTCAGCATGGGGGAACCACGGCGTTGACCTAAGTACCGTGTTTCACAATTACGGTGACGCAGGAATCGCCGAGATTAGGCCTGAAACTGCACAAAATACGTCGCCGTAATTACGAAACGCTGTACTAAGTCAGTATCACGTCACCACGGACATCAACGACAGCAGCGCTCGCAGCGTCGGTGCCACGCAGCAAGCCGTCCGAGGACACCACGCTCGTCGTATGGAGGTAGCCTGACGCCTTATGCGGATCGAAGTCTTCGACAATGGCTCGGTGCTTGGGCAGGCCGCCGCGGCAGTTGCCGCCGACATTATCGCCGGCGCGGTCGCTGCCCGCGGTGACGCTCGCATTGTGGCGGCGACCGGCAGGTCGCAGCTCGCGTTCCTCGAGGCGATCACGGCGAGGTCCGATCTGCCGTGGTCACGCGTCGCGATGTTCCACCTGGACGAGTACATTGGCCTTCCGATGACGCACCCAGCCAGCTTTGGAAAGTATCTGTTGGAGCGCTTGATTCGCCCCACTGGAATCGAGACGTATCATCTCCTCGACGGCATGGGTGATCCCGCACGGGTTTGCGAAGAGGCGGGTGGGGCGATAGCCGCGGCACCCATTGACGTGGCGTTCGTTGGTATCGGTGAGAATGGCCATCTCGCCTTCAACGACCCGCCCGCCGACTTCCACACCGAGCAGCCGTACTTGATCGTCGACCTCGACGAGGCATGCCGGCGGCAGCAGATTGGGGAAGGATGGTTCCCGGCGCTGGACGAGGTCCCGCGGCGTGCGATCTCGATGTCGATTCAGCAGATTCTCAAAGCGCGCCGCATCGTCTGTATCGTGTCCGATCAGCGTAAGGCGGCGGCCGTCAAGGCGTGCCTTGGCGACGGCATCAGCCCGATGGCGCCCGCGTCCATCTTGCGCACGCATGCCGGCACGACGCTGTTCGCCGATCGCGCCTCCACGTCGTTGCTCGACCCCGCCGTGATCGCCCGCGGCGAGCTGTGAAAACAGGGACAGGCCCTCGTTCTCCGCATAGTGGAAAGAACGCGATCTTCACCGATTTGAATGCCAGGCGGAGACAAGAATCAGAAGGAGCATCGACAGGACCAGATGCATCGTCATGATGGAGCCGTTACCGACGAGCGACTGCTCTCGCGGAAGCCCGACGTTGGGCGAGCTGCTTCTCTATGGACGTTCGCAGGGACGGCAGATGCCGGAGCGCGTTCTCGTAGTACACCTTGCGTAGCACCTCGTCCGGAAGCCCGATACCCGAGACGTTCCAGCGGCCGTGCCCCGGCGAGCCCCCGGGTGTGCGAATCTGTGCCGGGTGGTAAAAGTACTCGTCGTATGTCTCCAGATATCTCCAGTGCGGGATCCAGAACTCGTCCGGCTGGCGAGTGGGATTGCCGTCAGAGCCGATCAGAACGCGGTCTTGGTACGTGATGATGAACTCACGCCACAGGCGGGGCGCACGACCGAGGTCCTGGAAGGTCGCGGACATCTCGACGACGGCACCGATCGGCATCATCCACGACGGGAACGGCCATCTGAAGCCGCTCGGGCCGGTCGAGCGACGCGTGTTCGACGAGGTTTCGCGCGAGATCAGCGGTGGCTGGCAGATCGTCAAGAACCTCTATTCGGGGATCCGTGGCTTCCAGGACAATCTGGCGGAAGGTAAGCCCAACGTGTGGCGCTGCCGTGCGGGGGCGCGCTACCTCTATGTGTGCGAGGACGGTCTCGTCCATTACTGCTCACAGCAGCGCAGTTATCCTGGGGTCCCGCTGATCGGGTACACAGTCGATGACATCAAGCGAGAGTTCCTCACACCCAAATCGTGCGCGCCATTCTGCACCGTCGGCTGTGTCCACCGCGTGTCGATGATGGACTTCTGGCGAGCACCGCAGAGTGTTCCGGTGCCGCCGAGCATGCCGGTGGACGGGAGGGCGGGGCTTTAAGGTCAGGGGTCAAGGGATCTAGGGGTCAAGGGATCTAGGGATCAAGGGATCTAGGGTGGGGGTTCGAACGATGTTCGAGGTGCACGTCGTCGCAACGAGATCCTCCACCCTCTCGATTCGTTGCCCCCTTGACCCCTTGCCCCCTTGACCCCTTGACCCCTTGACCCCACTAGATCACGCCTCGCGCCTTCAGGTCGTCCAGCGTTTCACGTGATAGGCCGAGCAGCTCCCCGTAGACCTCTTCGTTGTGAGCGCCAAGTGGCGGGCCGGGCCACCGCGTGCCACCCGGGGTTTCGGAGAAGACGGGAGCGAGTCGGGGCAGCGTCACCCTATCGCCGTCCGGCAGGCTGACCTCCTCGATGAGGCCACGCGCCGCGAAGTGCGGATCCTTCACTTGATCAGCGATCGAGTAGATCGGCCCTGCCGGCACCTGCGCCGCCTCCAGCGCTGCGAGCGCCTCGTCGAAGCTGCACTGCGACGCCCAGGCCGCAATGGCGGCGTCGATCTCCTGTTGATGCTGCACGCGCCCGTCGTTGCGCGCGAAACGAGGGTCGTCCGCCATGTCGGGCCGTCCCGCGACACGCATCAATCGCTTGAAGATACTGTCGCCGTTCCCGCCGATGATGAGGTACGTGCCGTCCTTGCAAGGATACGTGTTGGTGGGCACGATCCCACTGACCGTCGAGCCTTGTCGCTCGCGCACCGCCCCGTACTTCGTGTACTCCGGCAGTGTCGATTCCATCATGTTGAAGATCGCTTCGAAGAGCGCAACGTCGACCACCTGCCCGCGCCCGGAGCCGCCCACGTCGCGATTGTAGACGGCAGCCAAGATGCCCAACGCCGCATGCAAGCCGCCTATCGTGTCCCCGAGGCTCAGATTCGCCCGCGCTGGGGGCCGGTCAGGGTGGCCATTGACGTACCGGAGGCCGCCAATGCCCTCGGCCACAGATGCGTAGCCCGGTTTGTTGGCGTACGGGCCGGTCTGCCCCCAGCCTGAAAGTCGCACCATGATCACCTTCGGGTTGATTCGCCGAAGCTCCTCGTAGCCGAGCCCCCACGCCTCCAGCCGGCCTGGCTTGAAGTTCTCGAGGACGACATCGCAGTGAACAACGAGTCGCCGCACGAGGTCCCGCGCGTCGGCCGTGCGCAGATCCGCCGTGACCGAGCGCTTGTTCCGGCCCATGATGTACCACCACAACGAGGTGCCATGGTGCATCTGGCGCCAGGTTCGCAACGGGTCCCCCCCGGCTGGCGGCTCGACTTTGATGACATCGGCGCCGAACCAGGCGAGGAGCATCGTCGCAAACGGCCCGGCGATGAGCTGCCCCAACTCGAGGATCCGGAGCCCCTCGAGCGGGTGCGGGCGGGCCGGTGATGCGGGCTCGGCCCCCTGGTTGGGTGCTGGGGGTGGTGGTTGGGGGCTCGTCGTGCGCATGGGTCTTTGCTAGGATTGATCGGCTATGGCCGCGCAAACATCCTTTGACATTACGTCCACCGTCGACCTGCAGGAGGTTGACAACGCCGTGAACCAGGCCAAGAAGGAGATCGCACAGCGCTACGACTTCAAGGGCTCGAAGGCGGAAATCGATCTCCGCCGCGCCGAGAGCCTCATCGTCCTCACCGCGGAGGACGACTTCAAGCTGCAAGCGCTCTGGGATGTGCTCCAGGGTCGCATGGTCCGCCGCGGCGTCCCGACAAAGAATCTCAAGCTCGGGGACAAAGAGCAAGCCGCCGGGTCGACGGTGCGGCGCACACTGACGCTTCAGCAGGGCATCCCGACGGACACATCTCGCGCCATCGTCAAGTTCTTGAAAGACCAGAAGCTCAGGAAGGTCCAAGCAGCCATTCAGGCCGATCAGGTGCGGGTCTCCTCACCGTCCAAAGATGATCTCCAGTCGGCGATGCGGCTCCTCGAAAATGAGGACTTCGGAATCGATCTGCAGTTCGGGAACTATCGGGGTTGAGATGGTACCTGCACCTTCTTGGCCACCGCGATCGTGATGTCGTCGTACTGCGGATCGCCGTGCGTGAACAGGTCGAGCTCGCGCAGCACATGCGCGACGGTCGCCTCCGCCTGCGCGGAGGCGACCGCGCGGACGGCGCCGAGAAGTCGCGCCGTGCCGAACTCTTCGCCGTCGGCGCGTTGCGCCTCGGTGACCCCGTCGGAATACAACACGCTGACATCTTCGGGCCCCAGAGTGAACGAACCCGCCTCGTAGGTGGCGCCCGGAAACATGCCAAAGGCGAGACCGGTTGCTGGAAACCACTCGGCCGCGCCGCTGCTCCTGAGCACCAACATGTCGTTGTGCCCGGCGCTCACGTATTGGCACTGCCCCGTCACGGCATCGGCCAGGAGCAGGACGGCCGTCACGTATTTATTCCCGGGTGTTGCGACAAACAACAGATCGTTTGTGCGCACGGCGAGCGCGTCGAGTGACAGGTCGTATCCGATCAGTGCGCGGAGCGTCGCCTGCATGTTGCTCATGAGCAGCGACGCCGCAACGCCCTTCCCCGCCACGTCCGCCACGCACAAGAGGTACGGTGTGCCGCTCCCCTGTACCCGCAGGCCGTCATAGTAATCGCCGCCAACCGTGCGGGCCGGCCGGCTGGCGGCGGCGATGTCGAGGCCGTCGACGTGTGGGAGCTCCGCCGGGAAGAGCGTGCGCTGAATACTTGCCGCGAGCGCCAGCTCCTTTTCAATCCGCTGCTTTTCGAGGATCTCGCGAAAGTTCCAGCAGTTCTCCAGTGCCACGACGGCCTGAGCGGCCATGCCGGCCCCCATCTCACGCTCCTTCGGCCCGTAGCCTTGCCCGCCCGGCCGAGGTCCGAGCGCCGCCAATCCCACCGTGTGACCGCCGATCCGCAAGGGGAACAGCAGCGCGACACGCTGCGCCGTCAAGAGGTCGCGCAGCGCCGCGTCCTCGATCTCGTCGAGCGTGCAGGCGTCCGGCAACGGCGCGAGCGCCTCGAGGTAGCGGTCGCACGGCGGCAGCAGCATGCCTTTCTGTCGCGCGATCGGTTGTTGCCCCGCACGCGCGGCGAGCACGGCGTAGCGGCTGACCGCCCATTGCCCAGCCAGCGTCAGGCCGAGGACGCGGGCGACTTCGTCGGGATCGGTCGTTCGCGCCACCGCGCGCCCGAGCTCGACCAGCGACGCCAGCTCCTGATTCTTGCGATCGAGGTCGACGTTCAGCCGTCGAGCTTCTTCGTGCGCGCGCGCGTTGGCAATGCCGCTGGCGGCGATACCAAGAAGACCGAGCAGAAACCCTTCTTCGTCGGCATCGATGCTGCGACCGTATGGGCCAAGGCCCAAGAGGCCGACCGGAGGACTTCCAATAGGGAGGACACACGTCAGCCCCAGACGCTCGGCCACCTCGGCATCGAACCCGTCCCCTACCGCGAGATGCCGAAGGCCGCGCACCGCAGCAACGCGGGCAGCATCACCATCGCCAATCGCCACGACGGCGCGCGTCACGAGCAGGCGCCCCATGACAGTGCGGATCAGATGCGCGAGCAGAGGGTCCAGGTCGAGCGAGGCGTGCAGGAGCTGCGCGGATTCCAGCAGCGCCCCGAGACGCGCCCCGCGAGTCAGGCTCGTCGAAGGATCGTGGGAAACGTCCGGCATGCTAGCGTGTAGCGGTCCTTGGTCCTTGGTCCTTAGTGCTTGGTCCGCCTTGGCACCGGGGTAATAGGCGCACCAAGAACCAAGAACTAAGGACCAAGAACTTAGCGACGAATGTGCTTGAGCAGCCGCAGCCGGTTCGGTTCGCCGGGGACGATCTCGTACGAGACCTCATCGACAAGCGCGCGCATGACGCGCACACCGAGGCCTCCGGTGCGTCCCGTGGCGGTGAGACGGTCGAGAGGCTCGTCCGCAACCGCGCCGAGATCGAAGCCGCTGCCTGCGTCAACCACCTCGATGCGTAAGCTCTGTTCGTCGAAGGTCGCACGAACCGTCACGGCCTTCGTGAGGTCGTGCCCGTGCGCGTGCTCGATCGCATTGGCACACGCTTCGTCCACGGCGAGCTCCAGCTTGGACACATCTTCCTCACCCAGGCCGGATTGCTCGCCGACGCTCGTCACGAAATCTCGAATCAGCGCGAGGTTTTCGGTAGACGAGGGGACCTGCAACAAGAAGGTCTGCTCGATCGAGCCCATCGTCATCCCTCCCGGGTGGGCACCTCGCTGAAACGCCGAATGGCGTCCGGTACCGTGTCGAGCATGTCGTAAATGGCCTGAAAGCCGAGAATCTCGAAGATTTGGCGCACGCGCTGGTTCAAGCCGCAGATCTTGAGATCGCCGCCCTCCTGCCGGACCTGCTCGATGAAGCCCATGAAGACCCCCAAGCCGGCCGAGGAAATATAGGAAAGCTTCTGCCCGTCGACCACGAGGCGCCAGCGGCCGTTATCGAGCTCCGACTGAATCGCTTGCTCAAAGATGGGAGCCGTGTGCGCATCCAGGAATCCCTCGAGCGCGAGAACCGAGATGTCACCCTCCTCTGTCCGTTGCACCGAAAACGGTTGCGGCATGCCTGACTCCTGAGCCCTCCGGTAGTCTAGCCGAAAAACGGAGACAAACGGGGGCAGGTGGAAAAAAGGAACCGGGGACCGTTTCGGAACCGAAAAGGTACCCGGTTCCTTTTTCCTTTTCGTATGATGAAACGGATGGACGATTTTCGTCAGGTGCTGGCCGGGGCGGTCATCATGGCGCCCATGACCAAGGGATCGAACCTGCCCTACCGCCGGCTCTGCAACCAGTTGGGGGCAACCATCACCATGGGTGAAATGGCGGTGGCCCGGCGATTGCGGCAGCGAAAGCGCGGCGAGTTCGCGCTCATCCAGCGCGCGCCCGACGAGCAGCGCTTCGGCGTACAGCTCGCAGGCCGAGACCCGGCAGAGATGGCGTGGGCGGCTGCACTCGCCGAGTCGCGGGGCGCCGATCTGGTCGATCTGAATCTGGGATGCCCAATCGACGAGTTCACGCGTCGCGGCCTGGGCGCAGCGCTGCTGCGCCGACCCAAGCGGATCCGCGAAATCGTCGAGGCCATGAAGAAGGCCGTGGCGCAGATCCCGGTGACCGTCAAAATCCGTCTGGGGTGGAACGACGACGACCTGAACTACCTCGAGGTGGCGCGCGCGGCCGTCGATGGCGGCGCTGACGCCATCACCGTTCACGGCCGGACGCGCCGCCAGCGGTATCGAAAAGCCGCGGACTGGGAAGCCATCGGCACCGTGGCCGCCGCCGTCGCTGTGCCGGTCATTGGGAACGGCGACATCCTCTACCCCCATGATATCGACAACAAACGGCGGGCGGCCGGCTGCGCGGGCGTGATGGTGGCGCGCGGCGCGCTCATCAAGCCGTGGGTGTTTCGGGAGGCGTGCAACGGCGTTCTCGACGAATCGGCTGAGTGTCGCTGGCAAGTCTATAGCGAGTACGCGCGACTGGGCCGCGAGCATTGGGGAGACGACGATCACGGACGGTCCCGCTTTCGGGAGTTCCTCCTCTGGCACCTCGGCTTCTGGTGCCGGTTCGTCCCGCGGCGGCCAGATGGCACGTTCTCGAGCATGCAGGAGCGAGAATCGCAGATCGAACCGGCGTCGACAGCCGAAGCTCTGCTTGCACGCGTAGATCCGCCCGGTCACGCCTACCTCGCCGACTGTCTCCTCGACGGCGTGGACCTCGACCATGCTGTGCGCCACGCCCCTTCCCCCGTTAGTCTACCGCCGGACCTATCGGTCGCGCGCGACAGGACAGTCGTCCGCGGCTGATGTCAGGCGCGGCTGAGCCCACGCCGGCCGGACCTAAAGGTTAGGCCCGCAAAACGCGTCGCCTTACCCGCGGCGTGTTCCTTGTTGAGCAGCGTCGGTCGAGTCTAGAATGAGACGTGACCTCACGCATGCAAGAGCTTCTTCGCGAAGCGTTGACGTGGCCGGCTGAGGAACGTGCTGACGTGGCCGCGGAATTGCTCGCCAGTCTCGACGATCCCGAGGAGAACCTCGCCGCTGTCGAAGCTGAATGGGCCGCGGAAATCGAGAAGCGAGCCCGGCGCGTACTTGCCGGAGAGTCGCAGGGCATTCCTTGGGAGGACGTGAGGCGGCGCGGTGAGGCCGAGCTCCGCCGGCGGTGACGCCCCAAGTTCGCTTCGAGGAAGAGGCTGACGCCGAGTACAGAAGGGCCGGGCGTTGCAGGAGCAAGGGCGCCGCACCGGCAAACTCCTGGTCGATACCCCACACGACGTAGCCCATGGCGAGAGCATCTGCAGCGACTCGCAGTTCCTCCGGCACGTCCAAGAACGCGACACTGAAGGGGAATTCCCTCAAGAGGGCCTCGGCGGCTAACATACCGCCTCCTCGGACAGCGTCGACGACCAGGCGCGTCGTCACCGGCCCACTCTCCAGAACGTATGTCCCGTAGCCCGCCGCTCTCAGCCCCTTCAGCAGTGCACCGGTGAGCTGCGGCGTTCAAGGTTATGGTGCCGTTCGCCCAGTAGCGCAAATCGCGCGTTGCCAGCTCGCTCGAGCAGCCAATCGCCGCCTGGCCCCGCCAGCGATCCGTTGTCGATCGAGAACAGGTGGCGGTGCGACTCCGCTGTGGTCCTGAGATCATCGGCGAACTCGGTCACTGCTGGCGCCCGAACGCCGAGCGACAACGGAACCACGGTGAGTGCCAAAATGGCCGCGACCGTTTCAACATTGCGCCTTCTCGGGTCACGCGCGACTATCCGTCGATCCAGGGTTGGTGCGAGATGCCGGATGGTGGATGAGTCTAACAGGCGATTCAGAAGGATCTCCCTGCCTCTCAAATGCAGTAAGATATGTCGTGACGATATGTCGTTACGATATATCGTATAGAGATTTGAGAGAGGTAGCCATGACAGCAGGTTTCGATTGGCATACGTTTGCAGCCCACATGGACTCGTACATCGACCGCGTCGCGGGTCGACGCCGACGCCGGTTCGATTCCGGCGAGATGAAGTACGTGATTCTCAAGGTGCTCGAGGACAAGCCGCGCCACGGGTATGACGTCATGAAGGAGATTCAGACGCGCCTCGGCGGCTGGTACACACCCTCACCGGGGACCGTTTACCCGACGCTACAGTGGCTCGAGGATGCCGGCCTGGTCCAGGGGAAGGAAGACCAGGGCCGGCGCGTGTACGGGATCACCGACGAGGGGCGCCAGTTCCTGCGCGACAACAAGGGCATCGTCGAAGACATCTTCGACCGGGTGCAGGAGACCGTGGAGCGGGCGGCCGGCAGCGGGATGAGCGCCGTTCACAAGGCAACGGGCCGAGTCGTGAAGGAGGTCTATCGCGCGAGCTGGCGGCGCGACTCGGACGAGGTCTGCCGCCGCATCGCCGAGATCTTGGACCGAGCGACCGCGGACATCCAGGCGTTGCGCGCGGCCCAGACCAGCGTTCGGAGCGACCACGCTACCGACGCTGAAAGAGCGTGAGCTCCCAGGTGAACGTCGAGACGTCGTGGCGTAGGATATACAGGTCCCCATCGTTGCCGCGAACCTTGAAGTAGCGGTGGTCTGGGTCGAGCCAGCGGTCGAGAACCTCTACAACCTCGATGGCACGCTCGCCCAGGTAGAAGCGTCGAGGTGTTTCCTCGCCGCGATGGCCAGCGTAACATTCGACGTGCAGTTGGATGAGAGGGTCACCCATCAGTCGGTCGCCCACAACCAGGAGCCACGCATGGAGCGAATTCTAGGCAAGTACTCAGATGGTATCTACGCCGCACTCCGGATCGTCGTTGGAATTCTCTTCGCGTGCCACGGCGCGCAAAAGCTCTTCGGCGCCTTCGGCGGCAGCCCGATACCCGAGCCTCTGAACACAGTCGCAGGCGCGATTGAGTTCTTCGGCGGCGCGCTCGTTGCCGTCGGGTTCTTTACCGGCTGGGCAGCGTTCATCACAAGCGGCCAGATGGCGGTGGCCTATTTCATGGGGCATGCATCTGGCGGCTTCTGGCCGATTGTGAATCAGGGTGAGCTCGCGGTGCTCTACTGCTTTTTGTTCCTCTACATGGCCTCCCGTGGATCCGGCGCTTTCAGCGTCGACCGATTGATGGGTCGAAAGAGCTAAGGGAGGGACGCCTCGCCGAGGCGTCCTCACTGAGTCGCCAGCGCTCGCGAGGCGTCCTACTATACGGGCGCCGCCGGTGGCGTCGCTGTCACCGGCGGCGCCCGCCGTACGGTCTCGACCGTCTCGCGAATGGCTTCGATGACGGTATCGGGATCGTCCAGGTGGGCCCAGTGCCCCCCCTTGAGCGCGACGAGCACGCGGCCCCGCTCCGAGAGCCGGGCAAGCGACTCGTGCTCGCGCCGTGGCGACGAGCCACCGTGGGTTGCACTGATGACGACCAGCGGGACGCGGCCGAGCAGTGCGCTTCCCTCACTGCTGCTGCGTTTCTCCGCCCGCGCAAGAGCTTCCTTCAACGAGCGCGCACTTGCCGGAACGCCGGCGATCCAGGCTGCCATCGCCATGAAGCTCTTCGGCCGGCTCCAATGCGCTTGTACAGCAGGCCAGAGCTCGGCGGGCAGCTTTGTCACCTCACCAACGATGCGCTCCACTGTTGCGGAGGCGGTTCGGCCGAAACGGCGGAGCACTATCCGGCCCAAGCGGCCGGAGCCTCGTTGCAGCCTGGCAAGACACAGACGGACGAGACCAACGCTCGCCAGGACAGCGCCAACGTACGAGAACAGGCGGCCGCCCGCGATCAAATGTCGCTGCTTCGGCGTCGGCGCGCACCAGTCTTCAGGCGTGATTGGATCGATGAGGACGAGGCCGCCGATCTCGTCCGCATGGCCCAAGGCAAGCTGCAACGCGATGTAGCCTCCAAAAGAGTGACCGACGAGCACCCATGGTGGCGCCACACCGACCGCCGCGAGCAGGTCACGTAGCTCGCCGACCGCACGAGCAGCCGTCGTTGGACCGGCCTGCCGCGAGCTCCACCCCAGACCGGCGCGGTCGTACGCGCATGCACGCGTGAACCGGGCAACGCCGACTTGCACCTGCCGCCAGTTGAGAGACGAAGCGGCAACACCGGATTCGAAGACCACTGGCGGGCTACCGGTACCCAAGACATAAACGTGACGCTGCCCGGTGCCCGCATCGACCAGCCGTCCCGGCGCAGGTTGTCGCTCGATGTCCCGTTTCGTCCCACGCCACTGGTAAACGACGCCTGCAGCCAGGAGGAACGCGGCCAGGAGCATCACCACCAACAGCGACCCGCCCATGCGCCTATTCTCCCACTAGTGAAAGTCGTGCGAAGCGATAGGAGGATTCGTCCCACCCAACGCAACGACGCGCTCGGTGCGAATCGATGTGACGCCCTCTTGTTGCTGGAGAATGCCTTCAATCAACAGGAACGGCTCGCTCAGCAGAATTGATCGATAGCCATCGAACACGTTCGGCCGGACGATGATGTTCGCGAGACCGGTCTCATCCTCGAGCGTGAGAAAGACGAAGCCTTTCGCTGTGCCAGGACGCTGGCGTGTAATCACGGCCCCAGCGACCCGCACACGCCGGCCGTTTTGCTGTCGCGGCAAGTCCACAGCACGCAGCACGCCACGTGTTGCGAGCTCTGCACGCCGAAACGTCATGGGATGCGGTCCAATCGTCAGCCCAGTGCCCTCGTAATCGGCAGTCGTTCGCTCGTGCATCGCCATTGGCAGAAGCGGACTGCGCAGCGGTCGTGACAAAGCCAGTGACGTCTCGAACAGCTCGCCGGCTGGCCGGATTGCCCGTGCCGCCTCCCACAGGGCGCCGCGGCGATCGGCGCCGAACCCGTTGAGCGCACCTATACTCGCGAGCGTGACGAGCTCGTCGTGGCGAATGCCGGTCGCCGCAATCAGCTCCTCGAGGGTCTGGAATCTCGGTGCGCAGGTATGCCCCTCTATCTTCTGCCCCACGATCGCTCGCAAGCCCTGCACAGAGCGCAGCCCGAGCCGGATCGCGCCATCCTCCTCGATCGAGCAATCCCAGTGCGACACCTGTATGTCGATTGGCTTGAAGCGCACGCCGTGCCGCTGGGCATCTTTGACGAGTGTCGCGGGATGGTAGAACCCGAGCGGCTGGTTGTTCAGCATTGCCGTGAAGAACGCCGCCGGGTAGTAGACCTTCAGGTATGCGCTGGCATAGACGAGCAGTGCAAAGCTTGCCGCGTGCGACTCGGGAAAGCCATACAGCGCGAACGACATGATCGCGTGGAGAATCTGCTCCACGGCTTCCCCGGCAATCCCCCGTCGTGCCATGCCCTCGCGCAGTCGTGTCTCGAGCTTCCTCATGCGTGCTTCCGACCGTTTGAAACCCATCGCGCGCCGCAGCTCCTCCGCCTCGCCGCCCGAGAACCCAGCCACCACCATGGCAATGCGCAGCAATTGCTCTTGGAAGAGGGGCACACCAAGCGTCCGCGCGAGAATCGGCTCGAGCGACGGGTGCGGATACGTCACCGGCTCCTGACCGCTGCGACGACGCAAGTACGGGTGGACCATGCGCCCGACGATGGGCCCGGGCCGAATGATGGCGACCTCGACCACGAGATCGTAGAAGCATCGAGGCTTGAGGCGCGGCAACGTCGCCATCTGCGCGCGCGACTCCACCTGGAAGAGGCCGATCGTATCCGCCTGCTGCAGCGCCTCGTAAACGAGCGGATCATCCGGTGGCACGCTTGCCAGCTCGAGGTGCTGCCCTTCTGCACCTTGGACCTTCGCGCTTCGATTGACGATTGCGATGGCGTCATGCAGCACGGCCATCATGCCGAGACCGAGCAGGTCGATCTTGATCAGCCCCATCTCGGCGCAATCGTCTTTGTCCCACTGCACGACGACCCGGTCTGGCATCGCCGCGTTCTCGAGCGGCACGATCTCGTCGAGTCGTCCGTGACAGATCACCAGCCCACCCGAGTGCTGGCCGAGGTGGCGTGGGAGATCTTGAATCCGCGTCCACAAGGCGGCGAAATGTCGAACGGTCTCCGCATCAAACGCGTACCCGAGCTCACGGAGGTGGCGCTGGAGCGTGTCTCGCGGATCTCGCCACTCGAAGTGCGCCATCAGCTTCGCCAGTCGGTCCACGAGCACGGGATCCATGCCCAGCGCCTTCCCAACCTCGCGTGCGGCGCTGCGATCACGGTACGTGATCACATTGGCCGTCATCGCCGCACCATGTGTCCCGTAGCGCTCGTAAACATATTGGATGGCGCGCTCACGCCGGTCGCCGCTCGGGAGGTCGAGATCGATATCCGGCCATTCGCCGCGCTCTTCCGACAAGAACCGCTCGAAGAGCAGCTCCATGCCGACCGGGTCGACCGCAGTGATCCCCAGGCTGTAGCAGACCGCACTATTTGCCGCCGAGCCACGCCCCTGCACGAGGATGTCGTGCTGCCGGCAAAAGTTCACGATGTCCCACACGATGAGAAAGTAGCCGGCGAGATCCAGCTTTTCAATGACGGCGAGCTCGTGCTCGAGCTGACGCGCGACGCGCTCGTCGAACGAGTGGTAGCGTGCGCGAGCACCTGCGTCGGTCATCTTGCGCAGGAACGAGGCCTCCGTCTCGCCAGGCGGTACCGGATACGACGGAAATCGATAGCCGAGATCGGCCATCGTGTACTGCAGGCGATCCGCCAGCTCCGACGACGCCGCCAATGCGTCCGGCTGGTCGGCAAAGAGCTGGGCCATCTGATCCGGCGTCTTCAAATACCGTTCGGCATTGACCGCCAACCGCGTCCCTGCTTCCGCGAGCGTCGTCTTGTGGCGCACGCAGGTGAGCACGTCATGGAGCGGACGCTCGTCTGGCGTGGCGAAGCGCACGCCGTTGGTTGCCATAATCGGCACGCGGAATGCGGAGGCCAGCGCGCGCAGGACCTGATTGTCGATCTCCTCGTCGCGCCGCAGGTGCCGCTGCAGCTCGACATACACGTTGCGGCGGCCGAACATCCCGATCAGTCGATCGAGCAACCCGCCGACGCCGTAGCGGGAAGCGTCGCACGCGGGACGGCCCGCGAGCGCAACGAGGCCTGCCGTGTGCCCGTCGAGCTCGTCCAATCCGAGCGCCCCTTCTCCCTTCGGCGCGCGCAGCTTCATGCGCGTGATGAGCCGGCAGAGATTGCGATAGCCTTCACGCGACTCCACGAGAACAGGGAGGCGCCATAGAAAGGGTTCTTGGTGCTTGGTTCTTGGTGCTTGGTGCGCAGTGCTGGGTGCGGCTCGTTCTCCAGCGCCCGCGATCGTCAGCTCTGCACCAATGAGGGCGCGGATGCCTGCCGCCTTTGCCGCACCGTGGAATCGTGGCGCCCCGTAGACACCGTCGCGATCCAACAATGCAAGCGCGGGATAGCCCAATTCCGCGGCGCGGTCGACGAGCCGCTCTGGTGTCGACGCTGCCTCGAGGAAAGAAAAGGCCGAAGCTGCATGGAGCTCGATATACCCGGACATGGCGCTGGCACGTGAGAAGGTTGACGTTAACGGTCGCTGCTTGAACCATTATATTCGCTTTTTGTTCGCCTTTAGTGGCCGCGAATACGGCGCGTCAAACGTACCCGTTGTTGAGCGGGCGGAGCGCCGAGCTCGAGGCCGGTGCGCCAACTGAGCCAGTGGGCGCAGAAGGTGAAGCCGGTGTGCCAGCCCGCCCGCGCATCGAACTGTCGGATCAAGACCAGCAGCTCATAGGTCGCCGCCTGAATGCGGGCCGACAGGTAAACAGTTCAGACCGCCGGCGGTCTATTTTGTTACCGATGCTGGCGGTCGCACCTGGGGGTGCGAACGCAGTTTATTGACAAAGACCATCTATACTCATAGATTATCTATGCACAGGACACCTATGACTAAAGACCGCGACATGCGGCGGGGTGAGCTGCTACCCGGCACGCTCGAAATGCTCATCCTCAAGACACTCTCTATCGAGCCAATGCATGGCTACGCGATCGCGCAGCACATTCAGAAGGTATCGAAGGATGTGCTCACCGTCGAGGAAGGCTCACTCTACCCCGCGCTGCAGCGCTTGCTGCTCAAGCGCTGGACCAGAGCAAAGTGGATCACGACCCCCTCGAATCGCCGCGTGCGTGTGTACGAGCTGACAAAGGCCGGACACCAGCAGCTGGGCGTCGAGGAGACCAGGCTTTCCGAGATCTTCGCTGCCATCCGTCGCGTGATGCAGGTGTCACAGCGCGCGTAGCGCACGGCGCTTCTGGCGCTACGGCAAGGAAAGAAGGGGAGCACCGTGCGGACACTCCTTTCTCGAGTTTGGTTCTACCTACGCCGCCGGCGCTTCGACCGCGAGCTCGATGAGGAGCTGGCGTTTCACCTCGAAGAGAAGACGCACACGCTCGAGGCAAGCGGCCTTCCCGCAGACAAAGCGCATACCACGGCACGGAGAGCGCTCGGCGGGGCACTGCGCGCGCGAGAGCGATCCGGCGACGTTTGGGCCTGGCAGTTTCTCGACGAGCTCACACAGGACCTTCGCTTCACGCTCCGGTCCCTTCGTCGCGCGCCGGTGCTCACGTTCTCGGTCATCGGCACGCTCGCGCTTGGGATTGGTGCCACGACCGCGATCTTTAGTGGTGTTAACGCTGTCTTCCTGCGACCGTTACCGTTCCCCGACGCCGACCGGCTGGTGTTCGTGTGGGAAACCGTGGGGGAACAGGATCGCATCAGCGTCACCGCGCCCGACTTCCTCGATTGGCACCGCGATCAGCGCGTCTTCGAACGGCTGGCGGCCTTCACCTCGACCACGGTCGCCCTGACGGCGGGCAGCGAAGCAGAACGCCTGCCAGCGCGCCGCGTTTCGGCGGATTACTTCCGGGTCCTCCGCGTCCGGCCGGCGCTGGGACGAGACTTCACCGCGGCTGACGAGCCGTTCGGCGCACCAAAGACGCTGCTCCTGAGTGACGCGTTGTGGCGTAACCGTTTCGGTGCGGATCCCTCCGTCCTTAATCGCGAGCTGATCCTGAACGGCGAGCGCCACACCGTCATCGGCGTGCTGCCGCCAAACGTCGTACTCGAGGAAGAAGCGGAACAGCTCTATCTGCCGCTCGCACTCACCCCAGCCGAGAGGAGCCAGCCGGGCAATCGCTTCTTGAGGGTGATCGCGCGCCTAGCGCCCGCCGTCTCGTTCGAGCACGCACAGTCCGCTATGGCGGCCATCATGGCGCGCCTGGCGCTGCTGCGCCCACAGTCGAACCGTGACTGGTCCGCCCGACTGACTGACATGCACGACACGCTCGTCGGCGATCTCGGTCGACCGCTGCTTGTGCTCATGGCCGCCGTCGCCTTGGTACTGCTTATCGCATGTGCGAACGTCGCAAACCTGCAGCTCGTGCGCGCCACCAGCCGCCAGCGCGAAGTCGCCATTCGCGCCGCCTTGGGCGCGGGCCGCCATCGAATCCTGAGGCAATCGCTAGTGGAAAGCTTGGTATTGGCGCTGCTCGGCGGCGGCGCAGGTGTGCTCGTGGGTGCCTGGTCCGCACAACTGATGCCGTGGCTGCTTCCCGATACAGAGCCACGCTTCGCCGGGTCCATTCTCGACGTGCGCCTGCTGGCGTTCGCAGCAGTCGTGACCATCGCGACGGGGCTGTTGTTTGGATCCGCTCCCGCATGGCAATTATCCCGTCCCGACCTTCGCGATCGCTTGAGCGAAGGTGGGCGTGGTACCGCCCGCCCAGAACGGCATCGCGTCAGTGGGATGCTCGTCGTGATTGAGATCGCGCTTGCATTAGCACTCCTGATCGGCGCCGGCCTACTGATGCGCAGCTTTCTGTCGCTGCAGGCGACGGAGCCGGGCGTTCGCACGGAGGGCGTATTGACGTTTCGTGTCTCTCTACCTGAGGCGCGGTACCCCGAGTCGGCGCACGTGAGCACCTTCTTCGCGACCGTCCTGGAGCGCATCCGCGCGGTCCCTCAGGTGATGAGCGCAGGCGCCACGTCGGCGCTGCCTCTAAGGGGCAGCGGCGTGAACCTCGTTGCACCCATCGACGGACGGCCCAAACCGGAGTTCCCGATGTTCTTCTACCGCGGCGTCACACGTGGCTACTTCCGGGCTCTCGGCATCGCCGTGGTCAAGGGCCGCGACTTTTCTCCCGACGATCGCGAGGGTCGGCCTCGCGTGGCGATCATCAATCAGACCGCCGCACGGCAGTACTGGCCCAATGACGATCCCATCGGCGCTCGTCTGCACCCAGATGATGCGGGTGAACCTGTCGAGGTCATCGGTGTGGTCAGTGATACGAAGCACTTTGGGCTCCGGCAAGAGCCAAGACCCGAGCTGTTCATCGCCATGTCGCAGCTTCCACCACCATTCTGGGGCTGGATGGAACGCTCTATGGATCTCGTGGTGCGCACGTCCGGCGAGCCGGCACAACTTGCCGCCCCCACCCGCGCCGTCGTACGCGCACTTGATCCCGCGCTACCGATTTATCAGATGATGACGATGGAAGAGGTCGTCAGCGAGTCGCTAGCCACACCGCGAAAGTACGTGCTCCTGATGGTGGTGTTCGGCACGATCGCCCTCCTGCTGGCAGCCATTGGCATCTACGGCGTGATGGCGTTCATCGTCACGCGGCGCACGCACGAGATCGGCGTGCGCGTCGCGCTCGGCGCGTCCCGCCGCGACATCCTGACGTTCGTCCTCGGCCGCAGCTTGCGGTTGTCCGCGATCGGCCTGGCACTGGGTGTGGGCGCTGCGCTCGTTCTCAGCCGATCTATTGCGACATTTCTCGTCGGCGTGACAGCGACCGACGTCCTGACGTACGGCGCCGTGTCGGCGCTCCTCCTCGTCGTGGCGCTCGTCGCGACGTACATTCCCGCCCAGCGAGCGCTGCGCGTCGACCCGGTGCGCGCGCTCCGCACGGAATAGCGAAAAAGGAACCGGGCACCTTTTCGGGGCCGAAAAGGTGCCCGGTTCCTTTTCTAGTCCAACTCTCCTTCGAGAAACCACCCGCCGGTCGATCGATCCTGGAAGATGCGATAGACACCATCGGCAAGCGCGACATCCCATTCGTCGCGATCCCAGGCGCGTGTGGACCCCGTTCCGCGCGAAGCATCGTTCCACCATGCGCCCGACGTGCGCCAAGGACCGGCCGCCTTGCGAACGAGCCCACCACCAGGCGTACTGGTCCCGAGCTGCACGGAGACCGGCCGCCCCTCGACGACCCGCACACGGATCGGCCACGGGCGGCGCAAACGTCGCAAGGGAGGACTGGTCGAGCAAGAATCTTCGGCGGTTTTGTCGGCGAGGCTCGCGCTCTCTTTTCGGCACAGCTGAAGCCGTGCCTTCGGTAAGGTCACGGCCTGCTCGACGGGAGGCTCGAATCCCGTCATGGTGAACGCGTCGGGCCGATGAGCATCGAGCAGGCGTGGTGCTCCTACACGTCCCTCGCCTGCGAGGGCCTTCAGCCGCGCAATGAGCGTTGTCAGCCGCTCTGGCGCTGGCAGTGGATGCGAGCCGAGCAACGTGTATTGCACGATGCGACCGAGGACGACATCGGCGGCCACCGTGACGCGATCGATGCCGGCGTCCGGCGGGTGCGCTTCGAGATCGAGCAGCAACAGCGTGCGTAGCGTTCTTGGATCGCGCAGCGGCGCCGGCAGCTCGATGGCGCGCTCGTGCCATGTGCGCGTGACGAGCTTCAGTCGCAAGCGCAACACGGCAACACCGCGGTCGCGCCGCTCCAAGCGCTGACAGAGCGGCTCGAGCACGCGCGCCAGCACGAACGAGAGCGGCTCGATCTCTTCGACAGGCCATTCGAGCTCGCACGTCTCCTCGAAGATCTCGGGAAGACGAGTCGCCATCAGTGGCCGTGGATCCTCGCCGCGTGCAACCATCTGGAGCGCCAGTCCATCCAGACCGAGCCGTGCATGCAGTGCGTCGGCTGGCAGTCGGGTGAGATCGGCACACGTCCTGATGCCCCAGCGCTGTAACGTGGCGACAATCTCGGCACACGGCATGTCGGCGTCCTCATGGAGGTTGGGGCTGGGCGCCATGCGGTAGTGACGATGCGCTCCACCCGCGGGGCCTCTCCCCCGCCTGCCCTTCGCGCGAATCGGTTCTGGAGAATCGAGCCCCTGCTTTTGGATAGCTGGCATGTCGGCGAGCTGGGCCACCGGGAGATCCGCCAGGCAACTCGCTTCCTCACCGGGTGACACGACAGTGAGCCCTCGGCGTGTCCGGACGAGCAAGGCGGCCACCATCCACGTGCCGGCAACCGCCACGTTGATCGCGGACAAGCCACGGTCCGCCGCGAGGCACTCGGCGGCGCGCGCAATTGCATGCGCCTCACCGAACATGCGACGAAGGCCACTCACATCAGCGGTCACGAGCCCCGGCGCAAGCGCCTCGACACGCGGCGACATATCAGCCGCAACACGGCAAAGCGCTTCGTGCACGGATGCCGACGATCCAAGCGCAAGGTACATCAGGATTCAGGATTCCTCGCCGAAGCGACAGCGGAAGCGGGTAGCTCGCCGCAGGCGAGCGAAGGCTGGAAGCTTGCAAACATGCGCGCGCGATCGCTCTCGCCCTGCCATCGCGGCATGGCGTGCGCGAGACGCAGCGACACGCCACCGGCACTACGCGCAACTGGCTCACCTGTGACGATGAGCAACACGGTGTTGCGATCCGCTATCGATCGTTGGAGCCGCAGCCACGTCGTAAACGGCACACGCGCGAGCGCACGGCGCGGCACATCGGCCAAGTCGAGCACGACAAGGCCAAAGCCACCCGCTTGGAGGATGAGTCCCGACGCCTTGAGCGCGCTCGTCAACGCTCGTCCAAGTAGATCGTGCTCGTCGTTCGGGGCACGCCGCGCGAGCTCGCCCGGCGAAAGCGCTGGTCCGCGCACCCACAGCAGCCATTCGAGCTGCACCCCGCCAGCCACTGCAGACACCGGATCGAACCGGTCGAGCGGATCGACGACGGCCACGGCCTCGGCACGCTCAGTCGCTGCGGCAAGCACCGCGTGCAGCACTCCTGTGCGCCCAGAGGACCGCTGACCAGTAATTTCCGAGGTCTCTCCACGAGGAAGACCGCCGCCAAGCTGTGCATCCAACCAAGCGACACCCGTCTTTGCCACGGCCCGAGACCGTGGCACTTGGGTGTCCAGTAATGTCCGATCCAACTTGCGGTCTCGGAGCAGCGCTTCGAGATCGGCACGGGCGAGAGCAGGCATAGTTTCGTCTTTTGTTCGCTCAACAAGATAACCGAGCTCCCGACCCGAGTCAATTGTCCTGTTTATGGCCTGTTTTATGGCCCTGTTTATGGCTGCCCTGTTTTGCGATTTAGCTGCTGGCCAGCCGTCGACCGGGCGATCATGACCGCGCTGCCTTCATTATTTATGTCAAACGTTTCAGTGTCTTATCGCTATTTATTTTTACGGGCCCTTCTCCGTAATCCACCCTCGACTTCTTCCTCTTCTTCGCAACTCTCTCAGTTTTCTCTTGACATTGAGTCCTCGTCTCGGCTTGACAAGGGCTGATCGCAGGCATATGCTCCTCTCATAATTTGTTTTAAGTTTGGTTTCATTGCGCACCGGCTGAGGCCTATGCTTCTCCCGCCGTAATTTGGACCGGTGCAGCTGCTGCGAAGTGCATGTGTCCTTTGTGACCGAGGCGTGCCGCTTCGGTCTTTGCTGGGTGGAGGTTGAGATGAAACCCTTGACGAGCTCACGCACGCGACATCGACGCTCGAGGCCTTCGATCGTGCTGCTGCTGGCGTTCCTCGCCTGGCCGCACGTCGGCTTCAGCCAGGTGGCCCAGATCACCGGCCGTGTGACTGACGCGACCGAGGCAGTCACTCCTGACGCCACGATCATCGTCACCAATGAACAGACAGGAATCGCAACTCACGCGACCACCAACAACGCCGGCTACT
>WHTT01000034.1 GCA_009377605.1 Luteitalea sp. | reverse complement strand
AGGTGGACCATGACCTGAGTCCTCCGAGTTACCTCCCTTGACCCCTTGACCCCTTGACCCCTTGATCCCTTAATCCCTTGACCCCTTGATCCCTTAATCCCTTGACCCCTTGCACCTTTAACCTGCCCGACACTCACCTGAGAACGCCTCGTTACGCACTCACGCTACCCTGGGAACCGAGTTCTTGCGAGCCGCGGCTTTCAGCCGCGCCTCACGACGCTCATTCGAGAGCCCCGACACTTGACTCAGATGCGTCACGTGTCGGGTTCTCGAGGGTGACAGGGACGTGATGGTCAGACAGCGACATTTCAACGAGGTGACGAGGTTGGCCGCCGCCGCCGGCGGACCCTAACAGCTTGCGTGCATATGACGCGCTTACGGCCCACAGTGACCGTTATCGTGTGTGCCTACAACGAGGAGCAATACCTCGGCGCGTGCCTTCAGTCCCTTCAGGGCCAGACTTTCCCCCCGGATCAAATCATCGTCGTGAACAACGCGAGCAGCGACGGCACGCGGCAGGTGGCGGCCGCAGCGGTCGGCGTGCAACTGATCGACGAGCCGAGACGAGGCCTGGTGGTTGCCCGCGAGACGGCGCGCCGCGTCGCTACAGGTGACCTCCTGTTGTGGCTGGACGCCGACTGTCGTGCACCGTATGAGTGGGTGGAGCGGGTGGTGCAGCGGTTCGAGGGAGATCCGCGGGTCGTGGCGGTGAGCGGCCCGTGTCGATTCTACGACTGGCACCCGTGTGGGTGCGCGCTGCTGCGGGCGTATGACTACACCGTCGCACCGCTGACGCACGTCCTGGTGCATCACGTGCTCCGTCGTGGCGCGATCCTCTACGGCGGCAACTTCGGCGTGCGCCGCGAGACGCTCGCGGCGATTGGCGGCTTCGATACCTCGATCGAGTTTCACGGCGAGGACACGAACTTGGCGCGGCGCCTCCGGCCACACGGTCGCCTCGTGCTGGCGCGTCACTGCTACCTGTGGACGTCGGCACGGCGTTACCGGGCGATGGGGATGTTGCACGTCTTCCGCGTCTACGTCCGGAACTACTGGTCGGAGATTGTTCACGCACGGGTGAAAGACACCACGCACGTGGACGTGAGGAACTGAACCATGCCCGGCTATGATCCATTTCTCCTGTGTGACTTCCACATCCATACGCGCTGGAGCGATGGGCAGCTCACGCTCCGCGAGGTGTGCGACCTCTACGGTCGCACGGGTCATTTCGACGTCATCGCGATTACGGACCACATCCTCATGGAGCGCGACCTGCTCGCGCGCGCGGGCCGTTTGCTGACGCTCGGCCGGCGGCACTTTTCCTTGACGGCTGAGCGCTTCCCTGACTACCTCGCGGAGATCGAGGCCGAAGCGGCGCGTGCCTTCGAGCGGTATGGGCTCCTGGTCCTGCCCGGCGCAGAGATCACGCAGAACCACCTGCGCAGCAAGAAGAACTCGCACATCATCGCCCTCGGCGTCCGGGAGTACATCAGCGCCGATCAGTCCGCCGACGCGATTCTGCGAGAGATTCGGCGGCAGGAGGCGGTGAGCATCGCGTGTCACCCGCACCACCGCACTCGGATGCGGCTGGAGATCTCGACCTGCTATCTGTGGGAGCACCGGCAGGAGCTGGCGGCGTTGGTCGATGTCTGGGAAGCGGCCAATCGGGACGATCTCTTCTCGGTGACCAGCCTGAAGCATTACCCGTACATTGCGAACAGCGACTTCCACAAGCCGCGGCATCTCTACTCCTGGAAGACGCTCTTGAAGGCGCGTAAGGACTGGCGGTCAATTAGGGACGCCCTGCGATCGAACGTTGACGTCGGCCTGATGCTTTACCGGGGCGCAGCCTGGAATGCGGCGGCCGCGCCTGAAAGTCTCGACACCGAGCCCCTCACGGTGCAGGCAGCTTCGTGAAGATGAGGGACGGGGTGACAGGGTGACAAAGGTGACAAGGTGACACGAGGTAGGGGCGCCACGACGGGTCGGTGGCACTGAATGCTCCTATCGCGTCGCGCCGTCGCCGAAAGGAGGAGCAGTGAAGCTCGACGCGCACGTGCACACGTACTTCTCTGGCCACACGTCGCTGTATCCGCTGAGCCTGATCATGAAGGAGTCGTACAACACCCCCGAGGGGGTCTATCGACGTGCCAAGGCGCGAGGCATGGACTTGGTGGCCATCACCGACCACGACACCATCGATGGCGCACTCACCATCGCGGATAGACCGGACGTGATCGTCGGCTGTGAGGTGACCGCGATCTTCCCCGATGATCAGGTGAAGGTGCACCTCAACGTGCTCGATATCAGCGAGGCCCAGTTTGCGGAGATCGACCGGTTGCGGCGCGACATCGGCCAACTGATGCCGTACCTCAGACATCAGCGTATCTTCACCAGCCTCAATCACGTCGCCTCACGCGTCAATGGCCAGATCACGGCTGCACACGTGGCCCGACTGATGCCGTGGATCGACGCCCTCGAGATCCGTAACGGCTCGCGCCTCGCGGCGCAGAACATGACGGCGACGGCGCTGGCTGGGGCCTGCCGAAAGGTCGGTGTGGCTGGCAGCGACTCCCACACCCAGCGCGGGGTTGGCCGGACCTACGTCGTCTCCGATCGCGCGACGACACGTGAAGCGTTCATGCAAGAGCTCCGCGCTGGGCGGATCCGCGTGGAAGGGGCGCACGGCCACTACTTCACGATGGCGTCGGATATCGTTCGTTTGGCCACCGGGTTCTACCAGGAGCAGATTGCCCGGTTCATCGAACAGCCGCTTCAGTGGCGCCGGCACGCGATGCTGCTCGGCGCGGTCGTGGGCCTGCCGCTCGTCACCATCCCGCTCGCGCTGGCCTATGCGCACTTCGTGCTGGAGGAACGGTTCAATCAGGCGCTGCTCGTCGATCTGGTGGCGCGGCCGGCGGGACGTTTGCTGGAAGCAGCGTGACATGCGAGTTGCCATCTTCACGGACAACGACTTCGAGAAGGTCAATGGCGTGACGACCACGCTCAAGGCAGTGCTGCGGTGGGCGCCGGCGGACATGCACCTGCGTGTCTATACCGCGTCCCAGATCGGCGTGGCGCAACCCGACTACCTGGCGCTGCGCTCGCTCGGTGTCGGCGTGCCGTTCTACCGCGGCATGCAGATGTACCTTCCGCGGCTGCTCTCGTTCCTCTCGCACGCACGGCGCGATGACATCGCCCTCGTGCACATGACGACCCCGGGGCCGGTTGGCTTGGCGGCGATGTACGTCGCTGGGCGCCTGCAGCTGCCGATGGTGGGCAGCTTTCATACACAGCTCGCCGAGTACGCGGAGATGCTCAGCGGGTCGCGTCGCTTGGGACAGTTGATGCGCGAGTACTTGAGATGGCCGTATGGCAAATGCGAGCGCATTCTGGTGCCTTCCGAGGCCACACGCCGCCTCCTCGTGTCCGGGAAGCTCCGGTCTGAGAAGTTGCGTGTGTGGCCGCGCGGTGTCGACACTGATCGGTTCTCTCCTGCGGCGCGGTCGGACGCCTTGCGGTCTGCCTGGCGAGTGTCACCGACCATTCCGGCCGTGCTCTACGTGGGGCGCATCTCGCACGAGAAGGGCCTTGCGGCGGTGCCGGCGTTCGAGCGGGCGCTCAGCCGCCGGGGTTGTCTTGCGCGGTTCGTGTTCGTGGGCGACGGGCCGATGCGGCGAGCGCTGCAGCGCGCCTGTCCGAATGCGCTCTTTACGGGCGAGCTGCCGCATGCGGACGTCGCACGCGCCATGGCCTCGGCGGATGTCTTCCTGTTTCCCAGCCGCACGGACACCGCGGGCAACGTCGTGCTCGAGGCGCAGGCATCGGGATTACCCGTGATCGTCTCCGACCGCGGCGGTCCACGGGAGAACATGCGGCCCGGGGAGACCGGCTTCATGTGCCACGGCGACGATCCAGAGGTGATGGGCGAGAGGTTGTGCCGGCTCGTGGCAGACGAGGCGCTTCGCCGCCGAATGGGTGACGCGGCGAGGCAGTACGCGCTCGGGCGGACGTGGGCGCGCGCGCTCGCGCCGCTGTTCGACACGTACCGCGAGATTTCAGCGCGCTCGCTGCCGCATGCCTTGCCAGTCACGGCGATCTGAATGGTCAATCGTAGCGCAGGCCTTTAGGCCTGCCTGTGAGATTTCACGCCCGTCCATTGGCAGGCCTAAAGGCCTGCGCTACTACGAGGACCAACGATGGCACGACCATGGACCGGATTGAAGTCATGAGCACGAAGGTCGACGAGCGGGTGAGTGAGGTGCTGCATGGCTTGGTGCGGCATCCAGTTCACCGTATCGTACGGCGCTGGAACTGGAAGTCTGCCGTGCTGAGCGCCGGGTTCAGATCCACGATTTTCTTCTCGGCGAATCTTTCGGCTGGGCTCGATGCGGCACTTGCGGCGATGACGACCGAGTTGGTGTTTCGCGGCATCACGGCGGGCTTCTACGGCGCGCTCACGCAGGCCTTCCGTCATGCGCAGCCGGCCTGGCTCGCCTCGGTCACCGTCATTGTGCTGTTGCCGCTGTGCACCCACTCGCTCGAGCTCACCGTGCATTGGCTGCGCGGAACGGTGCGCCTCGCGGAGAGCATCTTCGCGTCGGCTGTGCTCACAGGCATATCGACGCTGTTCAATCTCTTCGCGATGCGGCGCGGCGCGCTCATCGTCGGCGAAGGGCGCGGGTCGCTCGTCGACGACCTGTGCCGCATGCCACTTCTTGTCGTCAGCTTCGTCCTCACAATCGGCCGCGGCTGCATTGCGGCCGCTAGGCGTCTCTCGGTTCTTGGTCCCTAGTTCTTGGTTCTTGGTGCGCCACGGCGTACCGAAGCATCGAAGCGTACCAGCCGCACCAAGGACTAAGGACCAAGGACCAAGGACTAAGGACTGGGACCATGAAGACACTGCACCTGACCAACGCATGGCACCCGTCCTCCGGTGGCATTCGCACCTTCTACCTCGCGATGTTGAGGGCAGCGAACGTCGCCGGGAGGGCCATGCGGCTCGTCGTGCCGGCGGAGCAGGGTGGCCTCGAAGACGTCGGGGCGTGGGGACGCATCTACTACATCAAGGCGCCACGCGCACCCATCGTCGACCGCCGTTACCGGTTGTTGTTGCCGCACCGCTACCTGTGGCCCTGGGCGGCCATCCAGGAGATCTTGCGTGCCGAGCAGCCGGACCTGGTCGAAGTGTGTGACAAGTACGCGCTCTGCTACTTGGCTGGCGTCCTCCGGCGGCTCGGCGTTGCTGGCATCGCCCGGCCCACACTGGTTGGCCTGAGCTGCGAGCGGTTCGACGACAACGTGGGGGCGCTCGGCTGGTCGTCGAGCGCCGCGCGGACGCTGGCACGCTGGTACATGGGGTACGTATACACGCCTCAGTTCGACTACCATCTCGCAAACTCCGACTATACGGCGGAGGAGATCCGAGGTGCGCTGGTGCCACGCCACACACGCGACGTCCATGTCGTGCCCATGGGCGTCGACGCCGATCGCTTCGGTCCAGAGCACCGATCGGCCGCCGTACGTGAGGCCTGGTCGGCTCGACTGGGGGACGACCGAGACGCGATCTACGTCCTGTACGCGGGCCGCTTGGCCCCGGAGAAGCACCTGCCTCTCCTCATTGCGATGCTCGAGAAATTGCCGGACAACGACGACCGGCGCGTGCGGGTGGTGATCGCCGGAGACGGTCCCGACGGAGATCCCTTGCGCGCGGCGGCGCAAGCTCGTGTGCCGGGGCGCGTGCTGTTTTGGGGGCATGTGGCCGATCGACGACTCCTTGCCGCGTTCTACGCGAGTGCGGATGCATTCGTACATCCGAACCCACACGAGCCCTTTGGGATTGGGCCACTCGAGGCCATGGCGTCCGGCGTGCCGGTGGTCGTCCCGAGTGCTGGAGGCGTGCTGAGTTATGCGAGCGGTGAGAACGCCTGGCTTGCCACGCCAACGGGTCCTGGCTTCGCCTCGGTCATCGAGGAGATGCTGCGAAAACCCGTCGAGCGGGCCGCGAGGGTCGAGGCCGCGCGCCTGACGGCGCAGCGCTACGGTTGGCCACGCGTCACCGCTCGCATCTTCGCCCTCTACAGCGAGCTCCATCGCCGCCGGCTCACCGTCGATCGCGCGCGTTGGGCCGTACCCCTCCTTGCCCCCAGGTGAAGCGGTCGCAGCACGTGGTCTGGGACCTGCTTAGGGCCTGTCAGGGAATAGGTGTGCCGTTCTGGGTGTCGAGGCGCCCGTCTGGCAAGGCGCGAGGAGTGCGCATACCGGGAGTATGTAAGCGACGAGCAACGCTGGCAGACGGGATTGCATCGGCAGCCAGAATGGTGCACTTATTCCCTGACAGGCCCTTAGGCTGAGGCAGACTGAAACACCCCCGTGCGTTGGCGCGTAAGCATTTGCATGGCGGCGCATATGTTCCCTGTCGAGGCCGATGCGCCGTTCCTCGAACGGTTGGCGTATCTGCGCACATCCCGAGCAGTGGGCCGCGCGGTTGGCTGTCTCCTCGTGGCACTGCTGATCGCATCGAGGGGCGCGATCGCGCAGACGGCAGCGCCGCCGCAGACGCAGCCGACCGAGGATCCGCCGCTTCGCGTGCGCATGCCGGACGTCACCGTGACGGCTCAGAAGGAGCCGGAAGACAAGCAGAGGCTGCCGGTGAGCGTCACGGTGGTGCCGGGTGAGACGATTCGGGATGCAAATATCAGTCTCGTCAGCGACGCTGCGCTCTACGCTCCCAACACGTTCTTCACCGAGCTCACGGCGCGGAAGTTGAGCAACCCACGCTTCCGTGGGATCGGCTCGAGCCCGAGCAATCCGGGGATCACGACCTACGTCGACGGCGTGCCGCAGCTCAACGCGAGCTCCTCGAGCCTCGAGCTGCTCGACGTCGATCAGATCGAGCTCGTTCGTGGACCACAGAGCGCGCTCTTCGGACGTAACACTCTCGGTGGCCTAGTGAACATCACGACCAGCCGGCCATCCCGCACTGGCTGGGTGGGCGCCTGTCGGTTCCCGTCGGGAACCACGGATTTTGGACCGTACGCGGAAGCACATCGGGTCCGGTGGTGGCGGACCGGCTGAGCGCGGGCGTCTCCTTTGCGCAAGTCTCACGCGAGGGGTTGACCGTCAACGATGTGACCGGCAGCGATCTCGATCATCGCTCGGCGTTCTCTGGCAAGGGGCAGTTACTGTGGACGCCGACCGACACGTGGGAAGCCCGCGTCATTGTGACCGGAGAACGCGCCCGGGACGGCGACTACGCGCTGAACGACCTCGCGGCAGCGCGACAGCAGCCGTTCCACGCCTCGCGGGATTTCGAGGGCCGGACCGATCGCGACATCTTCGCCACGACCGTACAAGCACGCCGCACTGGCAGCCGGATTGTCGTCTCGACGACGACTGGTGTGGTGCGGTGGACGACCGAGGACGCGACCGATCTCGACTACTCGTCTCGTCCGCTCGTCACGCGCGACAACAGGGAGCGAGACCTTCAGCTCACGCAGGAAGTGCGGTTCGCGTCGGCGGAGCAGAGGCCCGTGGCGTTGTCGGATCGCGCCCTGTTGAAGTGGCAGGCCGGCATCTTTCTCTTCACGCAGGACTACGACCAGGATGCCGTGAACGCCTTCGCGCCGTTTCTTCTGTCGCCTTCGGTCGGTCTCGCGGTGCGCCAGATTTCGCCGCGCGCCCAGCTCGAGGATCGCGGTCTCGGCGTCTTCGGCCAAGGCACGTTGACGGTGAACCGCCGGCTCGACGTGACCGCCGGTGCTCGGTTTGATTACGAGAAGAAGCGTGCGGCGCTCGAGACGTTCTCCGAGCCGCCCATCGTTTTGCCCGCATCGGTTGCCGCCGACAAGGGCTTCTCGAACGTCTCGCCCCAGGTCTCGGTTACGTACCGGCTACGGCCCGATCAGATGCTCTATGGGACCGTCGGGCGTGGATTCAAGGCGGGTGGCTTCAACCCGGCGTCGCCCGCCGGGTCTGAAGCCTACGACGAAGAGCAGGCGTGGCACGTCGAGGCCGGCGTGAAGACGACCTGGGCGAATGGCCGGCTAACCGCCAACGCCGCTGCGTTCTTCATCGACTGGAACAACCTACAGCTGAACGTGCCGGATCCGCTGGTGCCCGCGCAGTTCTATATCGCGAACGTCGGCGGCGCCGCGAGCCGTGGCGTGGAGCTGGAGCTCAGCGCGAGGCCGGCGCCGGGTGTCGACCTCTTCACCTCGATTGGATACACGCACGCGCGGTTCGCGGCCGGCAGTCGATCGGCAGGCGTAGACGTCGGGGGCAATGAGCTGCCGAACACGCCGGACTACACGGCCAGCGCGGGTCTCCAGTATTCGGGTCGGTTGAGCCCCGGGGTGACCTTCTACGGGCGGGCCGAGGTTGTGCTCTACGGATCCTTCCACTACGACGATACCAACGCTCAGAGCCAGGAGTCCTATTCGCTCGCCAACTTCCACGCCGGCGTGAGAGGCAAGTATCTGTTGGCCGAAGCCTGGGTGCGGAACGCATTCGATACGCGCTACATCCCGGTCGCGTTCCAGTACGAGAGCTTCGCTCCATCGGGGTTTGTCGGCGAGATGGGCGCTCCACGCGCGCTCGGCCTCAGCGCCGGCGTTCGCTTTTGACCAGCCAAGGGGGCTCTGCCCCTTGAAATCCCCGGCCACTTACGTGGATGCACCCGGGGGCAGTGGAGTACTGTGACGACATCGGCAACCGAGATGGCTGAAGGCGGCGCTGCGAGCGACGCCGATCAGCGCAGCTGGATCGGGTGGACCAACGTGGTCGTGGCGGCTGTCATCATGCTGGCCACGCTTCCAGGCCGGACGCAGGGGCTGGGCTTGATCACGGAGCCCATGCTGCGCGACCTACAGCTCGACCGCGTGCTGTACGCGAATATCAATCTCTGGGCGACGCTCATCGGAGCGGCGGTCTGTTTGCCGATTGGCCGGCTGCTCGACCGCTTTGGCCTGCGCGCCACGACGTTCGTGTTGACCGCGCTGTTGGCCGTCGTCGTGTGGAGCATGAGCCGAATCAGTGGCGGCGTGGTCCTCTTGTTCGTGCTCGTGCTCGCCACGCGCGCACTGGGACAAAGCGCCCTCTCGGTCGCCAGCATCACGACCGTCGGCAAGTCCTTCGACCGCCAGGTCGGCGTGGCGATGGGCGTGTACGCCGTGCTGTTGAGCGTGCTCTTTGCCGCCGCCTTCATTGCGGTCGGAGGCGTGGTTCGGGTGAGTGGATGGCGTACCGCCTGGGCCCAAGTCGCGTTTGCCCTGGCAGTGATCGTTGCACCCATCGTGCTCGTATTTCTCCGCGAGCCAGTCGGGCCGCCGGTGCCGGCGCCAGACTCTGCCGGGAGTGTCGGTGACGGGCTCTCACTTGCCGCGGCGTTGCGCACGCCGGCGTTCTGGGTCTTCGGCGGTGGAACGTCGCTGTTCGGATTGGTCTCGTCAGGCCTTGGACTGTTCAACGAGGCCGTGCTCGCCGAGCGTGGCTTCGATCAGCAGACCTACGTCACGTTCCTCGCCGGCACGTCGATCATTGCCCTCGTCGGTCAGCTCGGGTGCGGATGGCTCACGCTCCGCTGGTCGATGCAGCGATTGCTCGGTCTGTCCATGTTCATCTACGGGGCCGCGCTCGCGGTGCTGCCGGTGCTGAGCACACGACCACAGCTCTGGATCTTTGCTGCGCTGATGGGCCTGTCTGGAGGCATGATCACCGTGATCTTCTTCGCGGTCTGGCGGCGAGCGTTCGGGCACGCACATCTGGGGCGCATTCAGGGTGCTGCGCAGATGCTCACCGTGCTGGCCTCCGCGATCGGGCCCGTCATTTTTGCGCAGTGCGCGGCGCTGACCGGATCGTACACGCCGGCGCTCTGGACCCTGGCGCTCTGTGTGCTCGCGCTGAGCGCGGCGGCGCTGCGCGTCTCGCTGCCCCGTGTCGGTCTGGCGCCAGCGGCGTCCACGTGACAAAAGCGCACCGGTGGCAAGGGCACGTTGCCAGCCATCCACGCTCATTTCAGCTCATCAATTGACGGTATCGCGAACGAACGCTTTACCGAGTGCGTTACAGAGAATTTACACCCGCTTGGTGGCGTCTCGCGGGATGATAGGCGCTCTTTGTGCCCTCTCGGGAGGCCCTGCAATGAACCCCACACCCCGCGGTCACCGTGTCGAGCTTCGCATGCAACACATCGCCGGCAGCGTGAGGCGACTGGTCGTGGACACGGCGGGCGGCGGCTGGCGCGTCCTCGAAGAGCAGGATGATCATGTCGTTCGGGAGAGGGTGTGCTCCGATTGGCACAGAGTGGAGCGCGCCCGATGGCTCTTCGAGCTGGACACACGGACTGACCACGGCTGGCGGCGCGCGTAAGCGCCAGCTACGTGGCACTACGTGATGCTCGTTCCTCTTTCCCCTATGCTGTGGTCGAGCAGCGCTTGCTGGGCGTTGAGCGGTGTCGTATCCGCTTCGGGGGTGGCACGCAGGTAGCGGCCGTCTGGCAGCAGCACCTTGGCGCGATCGGTATCCGCCAGATACGCCTCGAGCACCGTCTCGCGCAGGTGGCGCCGGACCTCGGAGTCTTTCACCGGGCAGAGCACCTCGACACGCCGATCCAGGTTCCGCTCCATCAGATCCGCGCTGCCGATGTAAATCTCCGGCTGCCCGCCGTTTTCGAAATAGTAGATGCGCGAGTGCTCGAGGAAGCGGCCCACGATCGACCGCACACGAATGGTCTCACTGATGCCGGTCACGCCGGGCCTGAGGCAGCAAACGCCGCGTGCGATGAGATCAATCGGCACGCCGCACTGTGATGCGTGGTAGAGCACGCGAATCATGGCGGGGTCGGTGACGGCGTTGTTCTTGAAGATGAGCCGCGCAGGGCGACCGGCCTGGGCATGCTCGCACTCGCGGTCGATGAGCGCCTTCAGCTGCCCGCGTAGCGACACGGGCGCCACCAGCAGCTCCCGAAAGCTCTTTCGATTCGAGTAGCCGGTCAGGTAGTTGAAGACTTCGCTGATGTCGTCGACGATGGTCTCGTCGGCGGTGAACATGCCAAGGTCGGTATAGATTTGCGACGTGTCGCGATTGTAGTTCCCCGTGCCGATGTGAGCGTAGCGGGTGATGCCCTCCGGCTCCTTGCGGATGACCAGGCACAACTTACAGTGCGTCTTCAAGTTCAGGAGTCCGTAGACGACGTGCACACCGGCGGCCTCCAGGCGAGTCGCCCAGGCAATGTTGTTCGCCTCGTCGAAGCGTGCCTTGAGCTCCACCAACACCGCAACTTGCTTGCCTTGCTCTGCCGCCTCGATCAGCATGTCGACGAGCGGCGAGTTCGCGCCGATGCGATAGAGCGTCATCTTGATGGCGACCACTTGCGGATCCGTCACCGCCACCTTGAGGAATGACTCGACCGAGGCGAACGAGTCGAACGGATGGTGCAGGAGCTGGTCCTCGTAGTGGAGCTCGTCGAAGAGGTCGCTATCCGGATTCGGCCAGAGCACGCGTGGTGAGAACGGTGGATCCTTGAACTGCGGCAGGTGCAGCCGGGTGAGCTCCATCCAATCGCGGAACCCCAGCCTGTCGATTGTCCGTAACACCGCCTCCTCATCGACCTCGAAGTTCTCGATGAGGATGCGGAGCACGCGCCGCGGCATGTCGTTGTCGACTTGAAGGAGCGAGAGCGCGCCGTAACGCAACTGCTTCAGGCTCCGATCGACGGACTCCAGCAGGTCGTCCGCTTCATCTTCCTGGATCACCATGTCGGTGTCCCGAATGATGCGAAAGAGGTGCGCTTCCTGCACTTCCGTGCCAGGAAACAGCTCCTGCACGTTCGCGCGGATGACATCCTCGAGGAACGCGAACGTCGTGCCTGGTCTGGGCGCAAGGCCATCTGGAATCTGCACGAACTGCGGCAGCACGTCCGGCACTTTCACACGGGCGAACTTCGTGCGTCCGTTGTGCTTGACCACCACGGCCAGGTTCTTGCTGAGATTCGAGATATACGGGAACGGGTGGCCCGGATCGAAGGCCAGCGGCGTCAGCACCGGGAAGATCTCACGCTTGAACGATGCAGCCAAGAAGGCCTCGATCTCCGGCGTGTAGTCCTTCGGCTCCAAGAAGTGAACGCCGACACCAGCCAGCAACGGGCGCAAGGTCTCGCGCCAGCAGGCCGTCATCTCGGCGAACATCTGACCTGCCCGCAGCCGTACCGCCTGGAGCTGATGCTCCGTGTGCAGACCGTCCGGTGACACGTCTTCGATGCCTGCTCGGTATTTCTTCAAGAGCGTGGCGACGCGCACCATGAAGAACTCGTCCAGGTTGTTCGCCGCAATGGCCAGGAACTTCACGCGTTCGAGCAACGGCTGTGCCGCGTCGCGCGCCTGATCGAGCACACGCTCGTTGAACTCGAGCCAGCTCAACTCTCGGTTGATGTACAGAGCTGGGTCGCTGAGATTGTGTGGATCGACGTGACTCCAGTCCGGAGCCGGCAGATGTGCGGGCGCCTCGCCGCGGCGCCGGCTGCGCGCACGCGTTGCGATGCGCGGCTGCACGAGGGCCAGAGCCTGTCCGGGTGCCGCAGCTTGCTCCGGGCGCTGAGATGTTGGCCCAGCAACGGGATCGATCGGAGGCATACCTGATTCGACGATTCTACCTCCTCACGATATCACAGGGATCAAGGGATCAAGGGATCAAGGGATCAAGGGATCAGTCGATTGGCGAACGTTCGGGGGCTACCGGCGTGCTGCCTGCCGATACACGACGTGGGCCCTCAAACGATCGCAAATCCGCTGGCCCTAGATCCCTAGATCCCTTGATCCCTTGATCCCTTGATCCCCGTTACTCGACGAATCGGTACCCGAGGCCGACCACCGTCTCGATCTGGTTCCCGGCGGGACCGAGCTTCGCGCGCAGGCGGCCGATGTGGACGTCGACTGAGCGTGTCTCGATGAACTGGTCGTACCCCCAGACAATCTCGAGGAGCCGATCGCGTGACAGCACGCGGTTCCTGTTTTCAACGAGACACCGGAGCAGCTCGAACTCGCGGCGCGTGAGGCGGATGGATTGACCCTCGACTTGGACCGCGACAGCCTCGAAGTCGGCCACGAGATGCTTGCCACGATACAGGCTGAGCGGCGGAGCTGCGTTCGGCTGCCGGCGCCGCAGCACGGCACGCACGCGCGCCGCCAGCTCGCGCAGACTGAAGGGCTTGACGATGTAATCGTCGGCGCCGAGATCCAGGCCGGCGATACGATCCGGTTCGCCGGCGCGTGCGGTGAGCATGATGATGGGCACGTGCGAGGTCGTTGGGCGCGCGCGCAACAATCGGCACACCTCGAACCCATCGACGCCAGGGAGGTTGAGATCCAGCAGAATCAGGTCGGGGACGCGCTGTGCGACCAGCTGCAGCGCTGCGTCACCGCTCGTGACCGTGTCGACGCTCATGTGCTTCTCGCGCTCGAGCGCATGCCTGATCAAATCAGCGAGATCTTGCTCGTCCTCGACGACGAGAATCCGCGTCCGGCTATCGGTCAGGCGATCCGGTTCCGGCTGGCTAGTTCGAGGCATCGTGGCATGGATCACGGCGACGCTCCCAGGCAGGGGTGGAGAAGACGACAAGTGAAAGGGTATCGAGGGCTCGTTACCTGCCCGTGACAGCCCGGTTAAATCTCGGTTAATTGGCTGTCACAAGGTCAGGGATCAGGCAGGGATCTAGGGATCTAGGGATCTAGGGATCTAGGGGTGGCAGTCGTGGACTCGGTGACGAGCTGTTCGACGGCGCGCCAGTAGTGGTCGGCGTGGCGAGGCACGGCGTCGTTGTGATCGCCCCCGTCAATCGCGACGAAGCGCTTGCGCGGCGATCCGAGGCGTTCGAACAGGTCGCGTCCGACCCGGAACGGCACGACCGAGTCTGCGGTACCGTGGAGCGCGAGAATGGGGCAGGTGACGCCTTGGAGCCATCGTGCTGTGGGAAAGCGATAACTCGAGAACCACGCCAGCGACCACATGATCGGGTTTCGATTGAACAGGGCATGGACGTCGGCGAAGCCGGATTCAAGCACCAAGCCGTCTGGCGGCGTCGCGCGTGCGGCACGCGCCGCCATCGTGGCACCCAGCGAGCGTCCCCAGTAGATGACGGGCAGATCGCCATCCCGCCGGTGTTCCGTGAAATAGCGGATCGTCGCCTCGACGTCGGTGTAAAGACCTTGCTCGGAGGGCTCTCCCGTGCTGAGACCGTAACCGCGGTAGTCGGCCGCGAGGACACTGAACCCGCGTCGCGCCAGGTCAACCAGGATGTTGCACCAGATGGAGAGATTGCCGCCGTTGCCGTGAAAGTAGACAACCTGCGCGCGCGGCTCCGGATGCGGAAGCCACCAGGCGCGCAGCCGCTCACCGTCCCGCGTCACGATGGTGACCGCCTCGTGCTCCCATTGGTGCTGCGCTGGCGTCACGTCTTCGCCGCGGAAGGGGAAGAAAGCCATGCGCGGCTGTACCAGCAGAACCAGCAGCTTCAGCGTTGCGAGCGCCGCGACCACAATCGCCGCGTACAGCCAAAGGGCACGCATCGAGTGCATTATCTGGCATGCGTGTAGTACAGTGTTGATAATGCCGCCGGCGCCTACCTACTGCGCGCGCGCTCAGACGCCTGCCTCCGGACGTGGACTGAGCCAGTCTGCCACCCCCTAGACCCGCCACCCGCGTGCCGCCAGCAGTGCGTCGACCCGCGCGCGGACTTGATCGCGAATGGCCCGCACCTCGTCGAGCGGCTTGCCTTTCGGATCCGGTAGATCCCAGTCCTCCACCTCGAGACCCGGCACGACCGGGCAGCGTTCGCCACACCCCATCGTGATGAGCAGCCGCGCCCCGCGTACGATCTCCTCCGTGAGCAACTGTGGCCGGGCATCGTCGAGATCAATGCCAGCCTCGCGCATCGCCTCCACGACGACCGGATGGACCCGCGCGGCAGGCTCCGTGCCGGCGGCCGCCGCCCGCGCGAGAGACGGATCAGCCTGCGCGTTGAAGAAGGCCGCGGCCATCTGCGACCTCCCAGCACTATGGACACAGGCGAAGATCACGAGAGCCATGAGTCGTGAGCTGTGAGTTTTGAGTTCCATTCGACTCGCCTAACGGCCCGCCTGCGGCGAGCGAAGCGAGTCGAAGGGTGACCGCCGAGTCCCGTGACACATCGTCTCCGACGAATATATACTGCGAGCTTGCCACATCGCAATCGAGGAGGAATCCATGGAGCCCCCTGAAACAGGCGCCAGCCCAAGCGGTGAAGCGGGTGTACCACTGGAGCGCGTAGCGGAGCTGCTGACGGCGGTTGCAGAGCCAACGCGACTGCGCATCCTCGCGTTGCTGAAAGACGGTGAGGTATGTGTCTGCCACATTCACGAGTCGCTGAAGATCCCTCAGCCGAAAGCCTCGCGCCACTTGGCGTACCTGAGGCGCACGCGGCTCGTGTCCACCCGCCGCGAGGGGCTCTGGGTGCACTATCGAGTGGCCGAGGATCTTCCGCCCTCACTGCGCCAGGTGCTGGACGCGGTCCTGGCGTCGCTCACCTCAGTAGGCGAGGTCGCACGCGATGCTGTTCGGCTCGAGGCCCGCACCGGCCGCGCACGTGTCGCGCGCCTGGCCGCACGCCTGCGACGACCCGAAATGGGACTGACGTAGGAGTGAGTTTGTGAGTAGTAGTCAGTCAGGTGATGCTTGGCCTTGTCGGCGGATCATGCGCCGTGCTGGTGTGCTCGTTCTGACAGGCGTTACCCTCTTATTGCTCACCAACGCGGTCTTCGCACAGGCTGCGGGGCCACCGGACCGGGAGCGTCTCACGCCTCGTCAACTCGAAACGCCGCGGTTCGACCCGCTCTCGCCCGTGCACTCCGGCAGCCGCACCCTGGAGAACGTTTGGTCGGATCTGAAAGGCCCCAGCGGCGGCGACTTCCTGCGGCGGCTGCTGCCGACCGAGGCCGGCGTCCTCTGGATTGCGCTCATCGTGGCGCTCACGGTTGCTTTCGATTTCGCACGCCCATTCAGCGCACGGAACGTCGAGCTGCTGGCGCTGCTGGTTACTGGATTCCTCCTGTTCGACGTGATGCGCTTCTTCGACCTCTTGCGCGACCCGACGTACTTTCGCGTGATGGATTGGGTGTTTACCGGCATCGTTGCCGTGGGGCTCTTCCTGCTCGCTCGCGCGCTCTGGCGGATGCGCCGGCCACACGTCGCGCCCTGGCAGCCGAACCTGCCGGCTCGCGCGCTCGTCGTCCTCACCGGCCTGCTGCTCGCGTCCAACCTGCTGATCGGTCTGCTACGGCCACCCGACGACGCAGGGTTCTATACGAACCTCGGCGCTCAGCGTCTACGGGAGCGAGGCATGTTTCCGTACGGCGATCCGCTGCTGAGCGGCACGCCGGGCTCGACCTACAGTCCCGTCTTCTACTTGGCGCACCTCCCGTTCCAGATCATGCTGGATCCGCGGCCGGTCAATCCGCACGCGCCTGATCGGCCCGACCTCGCCGCCCAGCCCTACTACCTGCCCCCCGTGCTGGCGACGAAGCTCACCACCGTGTCGTTCCATCTGATTGGCGTCACGGCTTTGATCCTCGCCGCGCGAAGCCTCGCCGGGAGCCAGGTGGCCTGGGGACTCGCGGCCTTGTACTGCGGCAGCGCGTATGTGCTGGGCGTCGGTGGTGAGCGTGAGATGATCGGCGGCATCACCTTCATCTCGCACATCGCCGCGCCATCGGTGGTGTTGCTGGCGTTTGCGGCGCTGAGCCGGCCGATCGTCGCGGGAGCGCTCCTTGCCACCGGCGTGGCCACACTGTTCTACCCGGTGTTCTTCATCCCCGCGTGGCTTGGGTATTACTGGAAGAATCGTGCCGCCACGGTCAGATTCGTTGGAGGCCTCGCCCTCGCGAGCCTCGTGATCGGCGTGCCGGTGCTGCTGCGGTCGCACCCGGCAGACGGACGAGGCGTGATCGGCACGATCCTGCACGACACGCAGGGACACCAGCAGGATCCAGCGGCCTACGGCTCGAGTCCTTTCGGGTTCTGGGGCCTACGCGGCGGCGTGCGCGAGCTGCTCCGCGAGCCGCTCGTTCCCGGACAGTTCAATACGAGCCCGATGTTCCTGATCTTCGTGGTCTTTGTCTGCGGCGCCTTCTTTCTCGCGCGCGGCCGCACACCCGTCCAGCTCGCGCTGCTCACCGGTGCGCTCGCAATCGGCGCGCAGATGTGGAAGATCCACGGCACAGGCGTCTACGTGAACTGGTACTACCCGTTTCTGCTATTGGGCTTCTTCGCCCGTGATGGGGCGCCCTCGAACAAGGACGATGCCGACCCGCGCGCGGCGGTGTGGAGGGAGCATTAGCTGCAGAGTCACCGATCGTCGGTCTGCGTCGAGCCCTGCGCCATAGCTTGGCGCAGCCAGTCGCGAACTGATCTCAGTGCGGCACTCTGGCCAGCCGACTTGCTCCGTTCCAGGAATTCAGTGAGGGCGTTACCGGTCAACGGGGGAAACGTGCGGCTAGCGAGTGCTTCAACGTACCCCTGTGCTGTGAGGTGGTAGATGCACATCCGCCGCTCGTCGTATCGCCACACCTCCGGAACGCCGAGGCTCGCGTAGAAGTCCAACTTGTTTATTGAGGCGTGCGAGACGTCCACCTCGACGATCACGTCCGGCGGAGGATCTGTCTCGAGGTCGATCATCGTCTTGCCAATGATGCTGGTGGCGTGTTGCACATAGAAGCAGGTGTCAGGCTCGGCGCCCTGGGCGAAACGCTCGACCTTGAAGGTAGTGGAGCCGCGGCTTTCGAGATCGACCCCCATCTCCTGGGCGACGAGGCGTCCGATGCCGACAAGCAACTCCTTGTACATCTCATGACTGGACGAGGGCGCCATGATCTCCAACCTTCCACGATCATAGGTAATCCTCGCCGTGTACCCCTCGCCGAGGGTGGACAGCAGTTGCTCGTACTCTGACCACGGGACGTTCGTCACAATCAGGGTACCGCCCGGCGGTACATGCCCAATTGCGTCAACGTAAGAGGCAGTCTGCGGCATCGTCATGCACACCCTGCAAAATGCAAGATAACCATCATGATACTACCATCCATCTCATCGGCGCATTCCATCGCGACGAGCAGGGGGACTTGTAGTGGGCCACTCGGACAGACACGCACGCGTGAGCGGGACCGCCGTGGCCTATCTGGCGGCCTGTATCAGCCGAAGCAACTAGGAGATGTCTAGTCGACGACGTAGCTGAAGAGCTTCCATTGTCCACCCTGCGTCACGGCTGATCCAAAGAGGCGCAGCTGCTGCTCGGCTCCGCTGGCATCGCGCACGGTCATGAGCGAGTGCCGCCTCACCGTGAATGCGCCGTACTCGGTCGTCTCGCCGGTGAACTCGATGCGCACGAGGTCGTATCGCTGGCCGGCATGCCGGGCGAAGAGCGATGCGAGCGCCCCGTCGCTCCGTTGTTTGAGCTGCCCCCACGCGTAGTCGCTTGGCAAGTTGCGTCCTGAGCGGCTCGCCGGGAGCTCCGGCCAGATTGCCTCGCGGAACTCCGCCTCTGACAGCATCATGCTCGCGAGCCGCGATCGGTCTCGCTCGCGGAAGCCATCGAGTACCGCCTGCGCGAGGCGCTCCGGCGTGGGGAAGGTGGAGGACAGCGCGACGCGCGATCCGCTGTCGTCACGACCCGTACAAGCCGTGCAGATGAGGAGGGTGAGAATGCCCTGCGCGACGCGCAGGGCATTCATGCGAAAAACGTTCACTGCTGTTCGAAGTTGGTCCAGCCGCGCGTCCAGTCCTGGGCGGGGTCTGGGCTCAGCGCGCCGATATACGTGGTGACCTCGAAGAACCCGTCGTTGGGCGGCGTCGCGGGTGCGAGCTGACCTCCCGCCAGCGTCGCGGCACCGCGCGGGCGATAGTTCGGGTTCTCGTGGTTGTAGGGATCGATGAGCCCTGGGTCGGCGATCCGGATCGTCGGGCTGCCGGCGAAGAACGGCGCCGCGTCATCGTCGAAGTGTGCGAAGCCAGGCAGCAGGCCGTTCTGGAACAGGATGCCGTTTGCCAGCGTCAGATTGCCGTTGCGGATCTGCTCGACGGTAGCGGTGTGATCGATGTTGATCCCCCATTCCTTGAAACCCATCACGATGAAATTTCGGATGGTGGCCGCAGTGCCTTCTCGCAGGACCCACCCGTTGTCGCTTTCGCTCCCCTCATTGTTATCTGGGTCGCCGATGAACGTCGCGTTGTAGATGGTCGGGTCGGACCGCGGCTGGAGATTGTTGTTGTCGCCGCTGTTGTCTGCCTCGATCCCGTTATTCGCGTCGTCTCCCCGCTGGTGAGCCACGACGAACTGCAAACGACCCACCCAGCCGTCCGTCCAGTCGAGGCTATCGTCGGCAATGCTCGTGAGCACGAGGTGCTTCGCATCGGCGGTTCCTCCGAAGAACTCGACACCATCGTCCTTGTTCGCCTTGACCTGGACGTAGTCAACAACCGTGCCTCGGCCGACGCCCTGGAACGCGATACCGTTCAGCTCGTTGTCGGGGCTGAACTCGATGCCGGCGAACTCGACGCGCACGTAGCGGAGGATGCCGCTGTTGTCGTTCGGGTCGTCACCGCCGTAGACGCCCGTGTCACCTTCGCCGACGCCTTCGCCCCCAGAAACGTTGAGCGGTGCCCGACCATTGATGATAAGGCCGCCCCAGTCGCCGCGGCCACGCTCGCCAACGGGTTGATCGCTCGTGAACACAATCGGTGCGTCACGGCGCCCGTTGGCGATGATCCGGCTGCCGCGCGCAATGACGAGCGTGCCTTGCGTGGCCGTTTCGCCGACGATCGTGGTGCCCGGCTCGATCGTGAGCCTCGCGCCGTCTTGAACGAACACCGCACCGCGCAACACGTAGTAGAACTGGTCTTCCCAGGTCGTGTCGCTCGTGATGCGGCCGCTCACGACGACGACCGGCTTGTCGATGCCGGGGACTTCTACCTGGGTAGCGGTGCCTGGCGCGAGAGTCACCATCAGGGCACCGATCAAGCTCGCGTGGACGAGAATCGATCTGAACCGACGCATAAAACCTCCTAGCCAACTGCGAAGAACCGGAAGAGGAAACCACGAAGAACTCAACCACGAAGAACACAAAGAATGGTTGCACCACGAAGGTCACGAAGAGCACGAAGAATTCTTTCTGGAGTTTTCTTCGTGAACTTCGTGTTCTTCGTGGTGCAACCATTCTTTGTGTTCTTCGTGGTTGATCTTCATGCCCTTCGTGGTGAGTCGCCGCGCTCAGAACGCACTGACTCCCAAGGAGACGCTGAACGTGCGTCCCACCTCGTAGCTGCGCTGGAGCTTGCCCCCCTGCGTGAATTCGAAGGGGTCGTCGATGAGATTGACGCCTGCCACGCGAAGGTTGAGCCGCCCAGCCAGTTGGTGTGAGAACACGACGTCGAGGCCGCCGCGATCCTCCTGAATGATGTCGGGCAGCCCCTCCGAGCCCACATCGACGATGCGGTCGCCGAAGAAGTTGTAGAGCACGCGCAGCGACGAGCGCTGGGCGAAACGCAGTTCCCCGAGCGCGTTGAACAGGTGCTTCGACGTGCCGGCCAAGGGGCGGGTGAGCGAGGTTTGCACCTGCTGCGCGGCCGGTGCGAGCTCGATCTCCGAGTCGACGAACGTGTAGTTGGCTCCGGCCACCAGCCAGGGGGTGAGCGCCTTGCGCGCCTCGAGCTCGACGCCGAAGTTGCGCGCCGATTCGGCATTCGTGTACGAGGTGCGGAGCTGCGCTGTAGGCTCAACAATGCGCTCGATCGGATCCTCGAACTGCTTGACGAAGAAGCTTGCGGCGAGCACCTCCTCCGCCCGCGGGAACCACTCCCACCGCACGTCGACGTTGCGGATGAGCGCCCGCTGTAGATCCGGGTTACCGACAACGGATCGCCCACCAACGACGTCCGTGAACTCGAACGGCGCCAGCTCGCGGAACTCCGGCCGGTTCACGGTTTGGCTGGCGCTCACCCGCAGGTTCGCCGACGGTGTCAGGGCGTAGATCAGGTTGAGGGCCGGTAGGACGTCGGTCGTCTCGAGCTCCGAGCGAACAATCTCGAGCTCGGTCGCGAGGCTGAAGGGATCGAACGTGTCGACCGTTTGCTCGAAGCGTTCCAGACGCACGCCGCCGACGAGTCGGAGCCGGTTCGACAGCGGCAGGTCGATCATCGCGTAACCGCCGAGGATGTCTTGGTTGGCTTCGTAGGTGTCGGTGGGGCGCGTCTCCTCCCGGATCTCGAACGAGTCCTCCGGTCCGATGTTGGCCGGCGTGAAGAGCTCCTCCGGTGAGAGCGAGCGATCCGCGCCGAACGTGACGAGCGGAACGAAGCGGAAGCGCCGCGACCTGAAGTCCCGCTCGCGACGGATGAACGACGGGCCAAATTTGAACATCATGGGTTGGCTGGCCCAGGTCGTCGTATAGACGCTCCAGTTGAGCGCCAGGTCCACGCTTTGGTCGTCGAGCGTGTTGAACATGCGGAAGCCGCTCTGCGATTCGTCGGCGAGCACGAACTGGCCGTTCTGGAACTCGTACAGCGTTTGGCGGAGGTCCGGCTCGTCGCGGTCTGCCCTGGCGTAGGCCACGCGCCAGTCGACGCGGCTGTTGCCGAACCCGCTCAGGTGGTGATCACCGATCAGCTGGTTGGTGAGCAGGGCTTCTTCTTTCCAGAAGAGGCGTGTGTCGCGCACCGTGGTGGCGATATCGGAGTTGAAGCCTTCGTAGGTCCGCGTTTCGTCGCTGCCGGTGTGCGTGTAGAAGTTGTTGACGCCCAGCCGGTGGCTCGGCGAGAACTGCCAGGCGACGTTGCCGACGACGCCGGTACGCGCTTGGAGGGTGCTCGTCTGGAACGCGTAGTCGCTGAACACCTCCAAATCGTCCTCCTCGCCGCCAACGCGGAAGGTGCGCCACAGCTCGTCACCGAACTGCTCCTCGTATCCCTGGGTCACGCTCGCCACCACGCCGAGGCGGCCGAAGCGGTTACCGTAGACGAGGTTGTAGCTTTGCTCCGGCTTGCTGTCCCGCGGCTGTGCGTCCCAGGTGTTCTCGAACGCTTCGCCGAGCGGCTCGAGGTCCTCACGCAAAAAGCCGACGTCCGGCGTGAAGATGCCGCCGCGACGAACCACTCGGCGATCAGGAAAGCTCGTCGGCAGCTCCCGCGCTCCGTTGCCGTAGCCGAGAAAGTCACGGCTCCCACCGGAATAGCCGAGGCCCGTTTCACCCGCTGTCTGCGAGTTGACGCCGATGGTGAACGAGGCGTCGAGCACCGCACGCGACGGAAGACTCAGTGGCTGGATTTCCACGACGCCGCCGGCGAAATCGCCCGGCTGGTCGGGCGAGAACGACTTCGACACGCGGACGCTCTCCAGGAGTCCCGCCGGGAACAGATCGAGCGGGACGACCCGCCGATCCGGCTCGGTCGTGGGAAGCGTGGCGCCATTCAGGGTCGTCGTGCTGTAGCGCTCCCCGAGCCCTCGAACGAAGACGTATTGGTCGTCCACGACCGAGAGACCGGTGACCCGCTGCATTCCGGCCGCTGCGTTCGAGTCGGCGTTCTGCCTCATCTCAGCGGCGCCCAGATTGTCGGAGATCACCGAGGCCCGGCGGCGCTCCACCAACTGGGTCGCTGCGGAGGACATCGAGCTCTCGACGACGTCCGCCGTCACGGTCACCTGTTCCGCGAAGGCCGCCATCGTGAGGGCGACGTTGACATCGACCGGTTGTCCAGACTCCGCCTGCACGCGGACCGTCTGTTCCTCGTAGCCGTCCAGCACGACCTTGATTTCATGTGTGCCCGCCGGTACGTCCAAGACGTACCGGCCATCGACGTCGGTGTACGCCACCACGTCGGTGCCCACCAGCTCCACCGTGACGCCAGGGAGCGGTACTGCATTCTGCGAGTCGAGCACCCGCCCCGCCACGCGGATCGTGGCCCCGGCGGGACTGCCGGCGCTGGCCGTATCTTGCGCAAAACCGGGAACAGCGCACGCTGTGACGAAGAGCCACAGCGCTACGCCCATCAAATGTGGGGATTTCATAAGCTCCTCGAGAGTCGGACCGGGAGGTGCATCCTAACGACGGGATTGCTGAGCAAACCCGACCTTCGGGTGAAGGGTATAGCGGGGGTATGACGAGGACGTAAGACGTCCGTTACATCGGTGTTAAGAAAGGAATCAGGAATCAGGAAATCGAAGGAGTCAGGGGGTCAGTCGGTGCGTCGGGGTAGGCTGACAGTGAAGAGCGCGCCGCCGCTGGCCCGATTCGCGGCGGAGACCGTTCCTCCGTGCAGCTCGACGAGGTGACGCACGATGGACAGGCCAAGGCCGGTCCCCCCCGCTTCACGTGAGCGAGCCTTGTCCACCCGGTAGAAGCGCTCGAAGATGCGCGGGAGGTGGGCCTCTGAGATGCCTGGTCCGGTATCGGCCACGCGCAACAGGAAGCGGTCCCCGTTTGCCTCGGCCGAGAGCGTAATCCGCGCGCGTTCGGGCGAGTAGTTCGACGCGTTCTCGACCAGGTTGTGGAGCACGTCGTGCAGCTTCGCCGGATCGACCACCAGCGTTGTGGCTTCACGGTCGACGCTGAGCTCCACCTGTTGCTGACGGTTCTCGATGGAGGGCCGAAGGTCGTCGATGACGGCGGCAAAGAGCGCGTCTGTCGAACAGTTCACCAGGTCCAAGGCTTCCTGACCCGCGTCCAGCCGGGCCAAGCGCAAGAGATCCTGCACCAGCCGCTCCATCCGGGCGCCATGACGGCCAATGATCTCCAAGAAACGTTGCACCTGCGGTGCGTGCGGACCCTCGTCGAGGAGCGCTTCCACGTAGCCGCGAATGGCGGTGAGCGGCGTCCGCAACTCATGTGACACGTTTGCGACGAAATCCCGCCGCATGCGATCGGCGCGTCGCAGGTCCGTGATGTCATGCAAGACCAGGACCGCGCCGGTCCCGGCCGAAGGGAGCACGGGCGCGGCGCGTGCCAGGAAGATCCGCTGCGCCTCCCGGGCAAAGACGACCTCCACCGCCGGTGGCGTCGCGCCCGCGAGGGCACTGGCAATCTGCTGAATGATGTCAGGCTGGCGGATGAGCTCGACGTAGCGGCGGCCGATAGGTGTCCCGTCGAGAGGCAAGAGGCCACGTGCCGCGTCATTGGCGAGGACGACCTCGCCGTCACGATCCACGACCAACACGCCCTCGAGCATGCTGGCCAGGATCGCTTCCATCCGCGCGCGCTCATGAGCCGCCTCGCTCAGCCGCCGCCCGACGGCATCCGCGGTCGCATTCACCGCGTGCGCGATCTCCTGTAGCTCATCGTCGGCCTGCTGGACGAGGCGTGTGGCACCCGCCGGCGTGGGGAGCTGCTTGATGGCTTCGGCCAACGCGGAGACGCGGCGGCGCAGCGCGCGACGGTCGAGCCAGGTCAACGTCGCGGCGGCCGCGAGCGCGACGAGACAGGCCATGAGCACGACACGCGGCAGATTGCCGTCTGAGCCGCCGCTCTCGGAGGCTTCGCTGAACAGGGCCAGCAACACCCCGACGGCGGCCATGGTGACGAGAAGAATGACTGTAGAACGACGCATGACGAGCTTCCGTGCCTTGCGTGCGGCGGTTGCGTTCGGGCGCCCACGCCGGGGCGACTCGGGCCGGGCCCGAGACGAGCCCCGAGACGAGCCCCAAGACGAGCCCTATGGGGCGACATTATGGACGTTCTTCCAGATTCCTCAGCCTGTACCCAAACTGCTTGACGGTCTCGATGGCCTCGCCGAGCAGCGGCAGCTTCTCGCGCAGGCGCCGGATGTGCACATCTACGGTCCGAGTCCCGCCAGTGTAGGTATATCCCCAGACGTTGGTGAGCAGGACCTCGCGCGACAGCAGACGCCCGCGGTGCTCGAGAAAGTACTGCAGCAGCAGGAATTCCTTGGCCGTGAGCCTCACCTCCTGCCCTTCGTTGGTCACCAGGTGTCGATCGAGGTCGAGCAAGATCGGCCCGTAGCGCTGCTGCGGGCCGCCGCTGGCGGCGGCCGAGGTACGTCGTAGAAGGGCCGCGACGCGCGCGACGAGCTCCTTTGCACTGAATGGCTTCGTCACGTAGTCGTCTGCGCCGACCTCGAGCCCTTGTATGCGCTCCGCTTCTGCTGCGCGCGCGGTCAACATCAGGATGGGGATGCCCTTGAGCTCAGGCGTCGTACGCACGAGACGAAGGATCTCGAGGCCGTCGACACCGGGCAACATGCGATCGAGCACGACCACATCTGGCGTTGACTGGAGCATCAGGTGGAGCGCTTCAGAGCCGGAATGCAGGCACTGCACCTCATGGCCCGCTCGCTGGAGGTACAACCGGACGAGATCCGCGATATCGGCGTCGTCTTCTACAACCAGGACACGGGACATTAGGAAGTGACGAGTGACGAGTGACGAGTGACGAGTGAGGGTGCACCCTCGGCTTGGGCTGAACGACTATGAAACGGCGGCGCCCTTGCCCACCGGGTGACCATCAACCGCCGGCGCGTCGGCCCCGGCACAGAATACCTCGTCACTCGCCACTCGTCACTCGTCACTGGAGAAAAGATGACAGCCATCTTTGCCTGTGAAATGATCCGTTGGGTGCGCATGAAGGGACCAGATAGGCCTCGGCTCATCCTGCTTGTTCCGCTCGTTCTGATCGTGGCCGCATGCTCCAACCCCACCCAGACGCGCGAGGGGCCTGCCGCGGCCGTGCATGAGCTGACCGGTACGCATACTCGCCTCGTTTGGGTCCAGCACGACGGTGAGGATCCGTTCGCTGCAGGCGACGACCTCGTCCTGATGGGCTTCGATACGGAGGATGATCGAGGCGAGCGGGTGATTCGTCGCGAGCGTGGTAGCTATGTGAAACCGCTCCTGACACCGCGCGGCGACCGCTTCGTGGTATCGAGCCGGCCGAATGCTCCGGGCGGACCGCAAGTGTCGCTAGGCGACTGGGAGGGCTCGAGCTTCGAGGAGCTCGCGAGCGGATTTGCGCTCACCGTGTGGCCGGACCCAAGAGATGGCACTGAATGGGTGTACGTGGGATCGGGCCATACGGAAGCCAGGCCGTACGACTTTGCTACCGTGACGCGATTTCCGATCGACGATCCGGCCAGGCGAGAGGTCGTTTGGAACGACAAGGCGTCGAAGGCCACCTCCTTCAATCTATCGACCGACGGGCGCATGGCTGGCGGCGAGTTCCCGTGGCCGAACATCGGCTTGGCGGAGCTGCCAAATGGCCCGTTTCAGAAGCTCGGTGAAGGATGCTGGCCCGATTTCGCGAACGTGGGCAGTGGCCTCCTCTGGTACTTCGACGGCGCGCATCGCAACCTCACGATGGTCGATGTGGGGACCGACAAGCGGTGGACCGTCAACATCAACAGCGCGCCGGGCTTCCGCAACCCGGAGGTGTATCATCCGCGCTGGACGAACCATCCGCGGTTCCTGACGATGACGGGGCCGTACAATCGCGGCGGCCCAAACCAAGTGCGCAGCGGAGGAAAGCAGTCCGAGGTGTACGTTGGCCGCTTCAGTGCCGACTTCTCCAAGGTCGAGGCGTGGGTCCGCCTGACGCACAACGATGGCGGCGATTCCTACCCAGATGTATGGATGGATCGCAGCGACAGCCCGCACGCGGTGCCCTCGAGCGGAGCTCTCGGTCCCGCAGGCGCGGCAGGCGACCCGTCGGGCGCCGAGGAGCGGGGCCCTGGAGCCGGGCGCGTCGTCGTCGAGGCACGACTGGTGAGTCCAGGAACCATTCCCACACCCCAAGCAATCGCGCCGTACCGCAACGCGCTCGTTGTCAACGGCTACGAGATTATCAAGGTGCTCGAGGGAGACTATGACGCTCGGCAGATCCAGGTGGCGCAGTGGGCGATCCGCGACGTGCAGGTCCTCCCGACGGCACGGAAGGAGCCGGGCAGCGTGCATCGATTGACCTTGGAACCGTACGACGCTCATCCGGAGCTCGAAGGCGAGCGACTGATCGACGACAGCGAGAGCACGGATCTCACCCTGTACTACGACACTGGGGAAAATTAGGAGGGATAGAGGGGAATGCTGTTCATTGAGGCGGTAGGGCGGGCCTATCCACGGCGGCCCTAAAGGGCCGCCCTACCGGACTTCCCGCATGGTCTTCAGCTCGTACCTCTTTCTTTTCTACTTTCTCCCCCTTTGCCTGGCACTCTACTATGCGGCACCGCGGCGCCTGAGGCACCTCGTTCTCACCGTTCTCAGCTACGTCTTCTACGGTTGGGCGAATCCGCTCTTTGTCGTCCTCCTCCTCGGCTCTACGACGGTTGATTACCTCTGCGGGCTGGTGATTCAGCGTGAGCGCTCCTCGCCCCTTCGGCCCTCGCCCCTCGCCCCTCGTACCTCGAAAGCGCGAGCGGCGCTCGTCGTCTCCCTCTGCACCAACCTCGGCCTCCTGGGGTTCTTCAAGTACTTCAACTTCGGCGCCGGGAGCTACGACGTGCTCGTCGAGTGGATGGGTTTACCGTCGCTTCGATTGGACACCGCCCTGCGCGTGACGCTGCCGCTCGGCATCAGCTTCTACACGTTTCAGTCGATGAGCTACACGATCGACGTGTATCGCGGCCGGGTATCGGCGATCCGGAACTTCATCGACTTGGCCTGCTTCGTTTCGATGTTCCCTCAGCTCGTGGCGGGACCAATCATCCGTTTCTCGGAAGTCGCCGATCAACTCCGTACGCGCAGCCACACCGCGACGAAGTTTGCCCGAGGCATCGCGTTCTTCTCGATGGGCCTGGCAAAGAAGGTGCTCCTCGCCAATCCGTGCGGTAAGGTGGCCGATTTGGCGTTCGAGGCCGGCTCGCTCGATCCGCTCGAGGCATGGTACGGCGTGACCGCGTACGCGTTCCAAATCTACTTCGATTTCAGCGGTTACTCCGATATGGCCATTGGCCTCGGCCTGATGTTGGGCTTCGTGTTTCCGAAGAACTTCGATTCGCCGTATCGATCGAAATCCATCACCGAGTTCTGGCGCCGGTGGCACATCTCGCTGTCGACCTGGTTGCGCGACTACTTGTACGTCCCGCTGGGCGGTAATCGTCAAGGTCCGGCCCGCACGTACGTCAACCTGCTCATCGTCATGTTGCTTGGCGGCTTGTGGCACGGCGCTGCGTGGAACTTCCTCATCTGGGGAGGCCTCCATGGCGTGCTGCTGGCGTTCGAGCGCATGTTTGGAAAGGCGGCGATCTACGCGCGCTTTCCGGCGCCGCTTCGCGTGGGACTGACATTCGTCCTCCTGTTGTTCACATGGGTCTTCTTTCGTGCGTCCGATCTACCGGCGGCGATACGCTACGTCGCGAACATGGTTGGACAAGGCACGCCTCAAGAGGGCGCTGGGTTGCTGGCGGGCATCGTGTATCAGCCATATTACGTGCTTACCGTCGGACTCGCGGCGGTGATCACCTGGTGCTGCCCACAGACCTGGGACTGGACGCGGACGCTGAGCTGGCCGAAGGCCGCTGCAGTTGTCGCGCTGTTAGTGCTCTCCACGGTGGTGCTCACGACGCAGGCATACAATCCGTTTATTTATTTCATCTTCTAGGTCCATGGTCGATCAGGTCGCATCGCAGATGCCGGAGTTGTCGCGGGAGGAGATCGCAAGGATCGAGGTCGGTCACACCACCGTCCGTCCAGCCGTCGTGCACACGCTCGTTGTCCTGTTCGTCGCGTTTGTCATCGCGGTGCCGCTCTTCGAATGGCAGGGCATCGTGAAGGCCTCCGATACGGATGTGAGCGAGCCTGCCTGGTCGCGTCTGGGAGGGCTGCCGCGTGAGATCTCGCTCGCCTTGGCGCAGACGGAGGCGGCGAGCGCCTGGGGACGCACCGTGACCGCGAACCGCACCGTGCTCGCGCAACTGGAGTCGTTCGAGAACGCGCTCGAAGACGAGTCGCGGCTCGGTCGAGTGCTGCGCCCACTGGCACAGATCGTCTTGAGCCGGTGGCTGGGCGTCGGCAACGAACGAGTGTACCGCGGCCGCGAGGGCTGGCTGTTCTACCGGCCGGATGTCGAGTACGTCACCGGACGAGGGTTTCTGAGACCCGCGGAGCTCGAACGGCGCGTGGCCGCTGCGGACGCCTGGACCGCGCCTCCTCAGCCGGATCCACGCGTCGCGATCCTGCAGCTCGCGCGTGACCTGGAAGCACGTGGCATCGCGTTGGTCGTGATGCCGACGCCCGTCAAGGCAACCATCCAGCCCGAGAAGCTGGCTGGCGCTTACGCCGACTGGTCAACGCCGCTCCAGAATCCGTCGTACACCGCGTTCATCGAGGAGCTCACCGAGGCCGGGGTGTTGGTCTTCGATCCGTCGCAGGCGTTTGTCGATGCACGCGTCACTGGTGGGCGCGCACCCTACCTTTCCACCGACACGCATTGGCGTCCAGAGACGCTCCAGCTCGCGGCAACGCTCCTGACCGACTTCGTGAAGCGGCACGTGTCACTGCCCGCGGTGCCGCCGGCTGGCTACCGCACGGTGCGCCGCGCCGTACAGAACGTCGGCGACATCGCGCTGATGCTCGATCTGCCGCCGGGCCAACTGCTGTATCCGCCCGAGTCGGTGTTCCTGCGTCGGGTGCTCGCGCCGGACGGCAGAAAGTGGCAGCCCTCGCGCTCGGCCGATGTGCTGCTGCTCGGCGATAGCTTCACCAACATCTACTCGTTGGCGTCGATGCGCTGGGGTGACTCCGCAGGCTTTGCGGAGCAGCTCAGTTACGAGCTGCAGCGGCCCGTCGACCGGATCGTGCAGAACGACGACGGGGCGTTTGCGACGCGCGCCCTGCTGCGCCGGGGGCTCGGCGCGCGCTCCGATCGTCTCGCCGGCAAGCATGTGGTGATTTACCAGTTCGCGACACGCGAGCTCGCCATTGGTGACTGGAGGGTGATTCCTTTGGATCGCCGAGCCGAGGGCGATCGCCCGGAGGCGCGGGCTCGGGCGAACGCGTGGTAATCTAGATTCGTGGCCACGCAAGCATCAATCCCCGCCGGAGAGCACGTGCCGACCGCGGATCAGCGGCTCGTCAGCTACGGCGTGCCCTGGTCGCACTACGAGGTCCAGCTCGCCCTGCGCGGCGATGCCTCAGGCCCGCGCATCTCTTATCTGGAAGGGGCGCTCGAGATCATGAGCCCATCGAAGGACCACGAGCGCATCAAGTCACACATCGGCCTTCTCGTCGCGGTGTATGCGCTGGAGCGCGACATCGCCTTTTCACCGTACGGGAGCTGGACGCTCAAGAGCGTTCCCAAGCAGAGCGGCGTCGAGCCAGACGAGTGCTACATCGTTGGCACCGACCAGAGTAAGGAAGTGCCAGACCTGGCGATCGAGGTCGTGTGGACTAGTGGAGGCATCGACAAGCTGGAAATCTACCGCCGCCTCGGCATCGGTGAGGTCTGGTTCTGGAAGGAGGGTCGAATCGAGATCCATCTCTTGCGCCAAGACCATTACGAGCAAACGAATAGCAGCGCGTTGTTCCCAGATCTCGACATCGCATTACTCTGTTCCTTCCTTGACCGCCCCACGGCATCGGAGGCAATGAAGGCCTTCCGTGACGCTCTGCGGGGCGGCGGCTCTAGCTGAGTCGTCCTCTTTCTTGGTACCCTCACGTTTCCCTCACGGCGCGAGTTGAGCTACACTACACGCCATTCGCATGGCCTGGGCCCACTGAAGTTGTGGCCCTCGCTGGCCGATAGTTCATCTGGAGACGCCCGCAAACGGGGCATGTGGTGCGTCTGCTCATCTGTAAGGCGAGGTATCGATGTGCAGACACAGCCTACTGGTCCCTCTTGTGGTCGGCGTCCTGACAGCCGCCGGATGTACCGAGGCCGACAAGAGCCGAAATCCCCTCAGCCCTGACGTCGCCGGTCCCATCGCCGGCGTGTCCATTACCGCACCAGCCCCGCTCGAGCCCGCCAACGGTGAGAGTGTCGATGCCGGCGAGCCAATTACGCTGGCGTTCCAGAACGCGACCACCAACGGTGAACGGCCGCTGCAGCAGCACCTGCAGCTTGCGGCGGATGCAGAGTTCTCGGAGCTGATCGTCGACGTCGACGAGCTGCCGGTGGGGGAGGAGGGTCAGACGCAATATCGCGTGCCGGAGGAGCTGCCGGTCAACCAGACCTACTACTGGCGTGTGCGAGGCCTCGATGGGGCGAACACGGGCGGCTTCTCCGCCGCGGCGTCGTTCGAGCTGGCGGAGCCGGTCGCCATCGAGGCGCCAGCTCCGGCTGTGCCGGTGGGTGGCGAGGTCACGCTGAACACCACGCCCGTTCTCGTCGCCAACAATGGCGCGGTGAAGGGACCCGCCGGCCAGGTGTCATATCGCTTCGAGGTGGCGAAGGACGCCGATTTTGCATCGATGGAGGCGGTGCTCACGGTGCCGCGAGCCGAGGGGACGCAAACCTTGGCGCCCATGGGCGATGTTGGACCGGAGCGCCAGCTCTTCTGGCGCGTTCAAGCCATCAGCAGCAAGGCAAAGAGTGGATACTCTCCTGTCGAGTCGTTCCGTACACCGGCAGCAGCGCCAGCTCCGGAGCCACCGCCACCGAGTCCAGAGCCACCGCCGCCGAGCCCGGAGCCACCACCGACGACAGATCCTCCGCCGACGACAGGTCCTCCGCCCACCCCGGAGCCGCCGCCAGGCGGCGGTGGAGGGCGAGCGCCCGATCCGCCGCCTGGAGGGCGGTTGGAGGTGCCAGGCTACGCTCCTGGTGTCGTCGTGCAGGTGGCTCAGGAGCGACCGGACCTCCTCGCCGGGTCCTGCCAGCATGAGCGCGGCGCGGCTGGCTGGCTGTTCCTCGATGCGGTCGTCGACCGCCTGCGCCAGTTCGACACGCGCTGGGGCTACAACTGCAAACGTGGCAACTGCGGGGATCCGTCACAAGATGTCGTTGCCTATCACGGTGGCTCAGGGCCAACCGTAGAGGGCAATAGAGATGTCTGGGTGATCGATGTCATCAACGGGCACTGCGGCGGGTCGCCGTCGCCGGGTTGGTTGGTCCACCACTACGGCGGTGCGGCCGGGTGGACGAGCCGTGGCCGATTCTGAGTCATCCGGACCCCTCGGGGGCTGAGCTCGGCAGATCCCTCCCTCGATGATGGATCCAGGTTGGTCCATCACCGAGGGAGGACGTCCGCCCCGGTGAAATCAGCGTTGAATAGGTGAGTCGAAGGGCCGATTCCTGTTTCCCGATCCCTGAATCCTGATTAGAACCGTCCTCGACTCGTCCAGCCCGCGGGCCCGGGATGCGCATGAACGAGCCAGTTCGGAGACGGAGATCCGCAGTGCGAGAACACGACGTCGATGACCCAGACGTCGCCGACGCCCTCAACGGTCGGACCGGCTCCCCGATGATAGCTGACCACATCCTGCGACGGGTCGCTGCAGTAGCCACGCTTGCAGTTGTAGCCCCAGCGCGTGTCGAACTGGCGCAGCCGGTCGACCACCGCGTCTAGAAAGCCCCAGCCGGCCGCTCCGTAGTGATGCTGACACGATGTTGCGAGGAGGTCCGGCCGCTCTGTCGCGACCTGCACGACGACGCCCGGCGCGTAGTCCGGAACCGGCAGGAACTGACCCGGCGGTGGATCCGGCGCGCGATGTGCCACGTCGAAGCTCGCTGGCAACGTCACCGATTGGCCCGATGGCCAACTGACCACCACGTCGACGGCGCCGTCGCTCGCTTGCACATCCCGCGGAGGTTCGACGAGCATGGCGCTGCTGTTGAGCACCTCGAGGACGGTGCTTGTCTGTCCGCCAAACGACACGCTGGCGCCTCGGGCGAAGTTGCTTCCCACCAGCAGAACGGGGCCGCCGGTCGAGCGGTTCAGCGGTTGCCCATCGGCGGGATTGACGATGCCCGTCACCGACGGCGCAGGTGGCGCAGGCGGATCGGTCACCGGATCGCTCCAGGGGACACCGGCGACTGCGTGCGCGCCACGGCTGTAGTACATCGCACGCTCCACGACCACTGGCTGCGACGCAGTGAACACCGCACCGTAGCGCTGATTGCTCAAGGCCGGATTGGTGACCAACACCGCGATGCGCGAGCTCGGCTTCACCGAGTAAGACTCGACCACACCGGTTCCATCCGGACGATAGAATCGAACGGTGACCGTCGCGGCGCTGTTGTGAGGGTTCGAGACGAAGTAATACGTATCGAAACTACGACGGTCGTTATCCTCGAACCGCTGATACTCCGCGAATCCGCCGGATGCCCCATCCGCGAACGCCCACTGCACGGCCGGACCGGCAATACCAGCAGAGGCCGTGCCCTCGGTCATGCCCGCCACATAGACCGCACGCTCTGCCACGAAACCCAGTGGCGCGGTGGCGATCGCCGAGAACGACGTGTTGGTCGGACCGCCGTGACCAGGGGCGCCCACCAGCACGGTGCGCCGGCCGTTGGCGGGCACCGAATACTGCGCTGACGTCGTGCCGCCGTCGTCGGTGAGGTAACGCACGTCAACGGTGATCGGCGTTGGATTCGGGTTGGCGAACAACAGATACGTGGTGAAGATGCCGTCGAAGTTCGCGCCCTCGGCGAGGTGCCATTCCGTGCTCGGCTCAGCGATGCCCTTCGAGGTGTGCCCGCCCTGATAGTCCGACCAGAACATCGCGCGCTCGGCGTAGATCGGCACGCCGTTGGTCGAGCGAACCTCGGCACCGAAGCCGCCGATGCCCGGCGGCGCCTCGACGGTTTGGCGAGTGCTGGCCGGGACCCTCACCTGGCTCGTCCGCGTGGAGCCGTTCTCGAGCAGGTACTTCAGCTCCACCTCGGCGTCCAGGAGGGGATCGACGTTGGCGAGGGCGAAGAAAGTGCGGAACGGCCCGACGGCGGCTCCCTCGGCAAAATACCACCGCGATGCGCCCGGCCCCGAAAACCCAACCTCACCCGTCTGCCCCCGCATGTGCCGGCCGCCCCAGAACATTGTCCGTTCCGCGACCACCGGCCCGGTCGTTTCGAGAACCACCGCTACGGCGCCCGACGCCGGAAGATGCGGGCAGAACCTGGCGACAAATGCAAAGCTGATGTCGTACCGGTACTGACTCGTCGGCGGGATATCGGTCAGCGGAGCCAGCGGATCGATTGAGCCCACGTTACAGCGGCTCGTCGGTGTCAAGAGCGTCAACGCCGCGTGCACCGGCTTGTCACCGGGATTCGTGACGATGATCTCTTCTCGCCAGAAGCCACCTTGATCGTAGACGCCTTCGGGGAACACCCAGCGCGTGTTGGGTGTCTGAGCCTGAGCCGTCGCGGCCAGTCCGAGCGCCACGGCGATCAGGCTTGCAGTTGCAGCCACACGAACGCCTTGCAGGCAGGCCTTCTTCATGGAGAACCTCTTGTCAGTGATGACGGAGCGCCGATGCCAAGGCACCGACTCGTTCGGTAGCTGGGAGCACCGAAGGATCGCCGAGAGTGTAGCGGCGCTTCTCGGTGAGGTCAAGGAAAACAGGGGCAAGGGGTCAAGGGGTCAAGGGACCAAGGGACCAAGGGACCAAGGGACTAAGGGACCAAGGGACTAAGGGACCAAGGGATCAAGGGACTAAGGGACCAAGGGATCAAGGGATCAAGGGGTGCGTCCGTGATCCGCGGCAAGCATGGAATTCTTGGTTCGCGCTGCCCAGGTCCCGTGGGTAGTGCCACGCCGGCTCGATCAACCCCTTGATCCCTTGACCCCTTGATCCCTTGGTCCCTTACAGTTCCGCGACGCCCTGTCGACGAGTCAGGAAATACGCCGAGACGACGACGATGACGAGCCCATTGATCGCGAGGATGAGTGGGGCAGAGGTAAGACTTGCCACGGTGCCGCTGAGGAGGTTGCCGAGCGGCATGCCGCCGCGAAAGGCCACCATGAAGATGCTCATCACCCGGCCGCGCAGGTGGTCTGGCGCGACCAGTTGGGCGAGCGAGGTCAGCAACGAGCTGGTGATGATCACGGCCGAGCCGCTCGCGAACAGCAGCACGTAGGTGACCCACAGCTCGCGCGACAGCGCGAAGGCCACGACCAGCACACCGTACACCCCGAGCAAGATGAGCAGTGTGCGTCCCATGTGGGCAAAGCGGCCTAGCCAGGCCACGACGAGCGCGCCGGCCACAGCGCCCGCCCCGGCGCATGTCATCATTCGGCTGTACTCCCCCACGCCCTGATGGAACACCTCCTGCGCGAACACTGGCAGCAAGGTTTGCATGGGAAAGCCCAAGAAGGTGGACAGGAACGCCACGGCGATCAGGGAGACCAGCGCCTGGCGCCGGCGGACATACGCGATGCCGCGGCGGAGATCGTCGAGAATGTGCGGTTGCTGGCGCTTGACCTCATGCGGTGGCAGACGTAACAGCGCCAGCGCGGCCAGCACGAACAGAAAGGATATCCCGTTGAGCATGAAGCAGGCGGCCATGCCCAGCGCTGCAAGCGTAGCGCCGGCCATGAGCGGGCCAAACACGCGGGCGAGATTGAACTGGATCGAGTTCAGCGCAATCGCGTTGGGCAGGTGATCGCGCGGCACCAGGGCGGGAATCAGCGACTGGTAGGCGGGTCCGCCGAACGCCTGCGCGAGGCCGGTGATGAACGACAACGTCAGGACGTGCCAGACCTCGACGCGCTCCGTGAACACCAGGCCTGCGAGGATGAACGCACAGGCCAGCTGAATCCACTGCGACGTCATGAGCAGGGTGCGCCGGTCGTGCCGGTCGGCAATGACGCCGCCAATCAGCGTGAAGAGCAGAATGGGCACCTCGCCGAGAAACGAGTCCAGGCCCAGATAGAATGCGGAGCCGGTCAGTGTGAGGACCAACCAGTTCTGCGCGACTCGCTGCATCCAGGTTCCCGAGGTGGACGTGGCCGCACCGAGCCACAACAGCCGAAAGTTCCGCGACGCAAGCGCCGCGGCGAGGCGGGCAAAACCGCGTGCCTCGACGCCGCCCGGCACGCCGGCGTCGACTTCGCTCGCGCCGAGCGCCTCGGCGTCGCTCGGAGCGGCCGATGAGGCATCGTGGGGAGATGGTGTCGTCACGTGGACCTTCTGTTGCATTCTGCTACACTTTTCTGTTCGGAAAGGAGCCGCCTTTGAGCGCTGGACCCATTTCTCAGTTCGTGGACCATCACTATCGGCACTTCAACGCCGCAACGCTCAAGGAGGCCGCCGACGGCTACGCGAGACACCTCGAAGACGGCGGCGTCATGCTTGTCACGCTGGCCGGTGCCATGAGCACTGCCGAGCTGGGGCTCTCGCTCGCCGAAATGATTCGCCAGGACAAGGTGCACGCGATCTGCTGTACGGGCGCCAACCTCGAGGAGGATCTCTACAACCTCGTGGCCCACGATCATTACGAACGTATTCCCAACTATCGTGACCTCACACCTGCTGATGAGGAGGCGCTGTACGACAGGCACCTCAATCGCGTGACCGATACCTGCATCCCCGAAGAGGAAGCGATGCGCCGCATCGAGCGGTTCGTCATGGCGGACTGGGACGAAGCGGACCGCGCGGGCGTGCGGCGGTTCCCTCACGAGTTCCTCTATGACCTGCTGCGCAGCTGTCGCCTCAAGGAGCTCTACCAGATTGACCCGCGCAATAGCTGGATGGCCGCCGCGGCCGAAAAGGCGCTCCCGCTCTTCGTCCCTGGCTGGGAGGACTCGACATTGGGCAACATGTACGCCGCGCGGTGCATCGGTGGCCATGTCAAGCAGGCCACGACGATCAAGAGCGGTGTGGAATATTTCATCGAGCTCGCACGATGGTATCGAGAGACGAGCGGCCAGCGCTCGATTGGGTTCTTCCAGATCGGAGGGGGAATTGCCGGTGACTTTCCCATTTGCGTCGTGCCGATGCTCCACCAGGACCTGAAGCTGTCAGACGTGCGGCTTTGGGGCTACTTCTGTCAGATCAGCGATTCGACGACGAGCTTCGGCTCGTACTCGGGCGCCGTGCCCAACGAAAAGATCACATGGGGCAAGCTCGGCGCGGAGACCCCCAAGTTCGTCATCGAGTCCGACGCGACGATCGTGACGCCGCTCGTCTTCGCGAAGGTCCTCGGATGGTAGGGCCGCCTCGCCGAGGCGGCCGTGACCTCGCCCAAGGCGGTCTGACGGCGCGTTCGGCGAACGCGCCCTACCTCGAAGGTGTCGTAGATTGACCTCCAACCCATCTCTGTTTCGCCTCTTCTTGATCTCGTTCCTCGTCCTGTTCCTCGAGGTCGCGCTCATCCGCTGGATGCCAGCGTACGTGCGCCTGCTCTCGTACTTCGCGAACTTCATCCTGCTTGCCAGCTTTCTCGGTATTGGCGTTGGCTGTCTGCTGGCTCGAGTACGATGGGACCTGTTCCGGGCCTTCGCCGTGATTCAGGCCGCCGTCGTTGGCGCGGTGTACTTTCTACGGCTCGAAGTGGCCGTCCCCATCACCTCCAGCCACATTTACTTTACGAGCGGCACCGCCGAACGCGTGGTTCCCGTCGAGAGCACGTACTTCCTTCCCCTCTTGTTCATCGTGGTTGCTGTCCTGTTTGCCAGCATCGCGCAGCGCATGGGACGCGAGCTGGAGCGACATCCCCCCCTGCGTGCCTATCTGGTCAATCTCATGGCGAGCCTGGCGGGCGTCGGCGCATTTGCTGCGATGTCCTACTGGCAGCTCCCTCCCGCCATGTGGTTCGGCGTTGCCCTCGTGGTGGCGCTGCTGTTCGTCTGGGAGATGCCCCGCACCTGGGCAATCGCCAGTACCGTGCTCCTGGCCGTCTCGTGGGGCCTCGTGGTCGCGCTGCAGGTGGGCACCATCTGGTCGCCGTACTACAAGATCACGACACACGACGACAACGGCGAAATGGTCGTGGAGGTCAACAACATCTTTCACCAGTCGATGGCCCCGATCGCCCACAAGGAGTACTTCTACGAGTGGCCGTACACGGTGTTTGGTGACACGTTCGAGAACGTCCTCATCCTGGGTGCCGGCTCCGGCACCGACGTCGCCGCGGCGCTCAAGCACGGCGCCAAGCATGTGGACGCCGTGGAAATCGATCCGGTGATTGCTGCGCTCGGCCGCTGGTACCATCCAGATCGTCCATATCAAGACCCGCGCGTTCGCGTCGTGACCGACGATGCCCGGCATTTTCTGCGGACGACCGATCGGAAGTACGACCTCGTGGTGTTCGCGCTCATCGACTCGCTGACGCTGCAGTCCAGCTTTACGAGCGTACGGCTCGAGAGCTACATGTTCACCGAAGAATCGTTTCGGGCCGTGCGCGAATTGCTCGAGCCGGATGGCGTGCTCGTGATCTACAACTACTTCCGTGAGAAGTGGCTCGTCGATCGACTGGCCAACACCGCGGAACAGGCCTTTGGCGAAGCGCCGCGCGTCCACGTGCATCAGGAGCATGCCTATCTTGCCGTGATGATGGCGGGACCCGGTCTGGCCCGCGTCCCTGTGTTCCCACCGCCGCCGGACCGCGTGGCAGCTTACAACCAGCCGGACGTGGTGAGCCCCGGCCGCCCACTCACGCGCGATCGCTCCGTCGTTCCGGCCCGCGATGACTGGCCCTTTCTCTACATGCAGGCACCGACGCTCCCGGCGCATTACGCCTGGGCATTGGCGCTGGTGTTGGGCCTCTCCGCCGTCAGCGTCGGTGGTGCGCTGCGATGGGCGCGCAGGTCCGACAATCCCGGAGGCCACGGCGCTCGGCGCGCGCTCTCCCCCCTTTCCCCGCAGTTCTGGGTGTTCTTCCTGCTCGGCGTCGGCTTCATGTTGCTCGAGACGAAGTCGATCATCCAGTTCGCATTGCTCTGGGGCTCGACCTGGGTCGTTGCCTCCCTCGCCATAGCCTCCGTGCTCGTCATGGCCGTCGCGGCCACCCTGACGATGACCAAGTACGAGCTGCGCCGTCGGTGGCTCGTCGGTGCCGGTCTCCTGGCCCTAATCGGTGTGAGTTACCTGTTGCCAATTGGATCCATTGGCTTCGCGAGTCGCACGGTGGAGTCCATCTTCTACGCGGTCCTGGTCTTCAGCCCGTTGTACTGTGCCGGGCTCCTGTTTGGCGCCAGTCTCAAGCGCACGCCCGCGGTGTCTGCCGCCTACGGTGCCAACCTGCTGGGCGCCATGCTGGGCGGCGTGATGGAATACCTCTCGCTCGTCACCGGTTATCGCTTCTTGTTGCTCATCATGGCCGTCTGCTACCTGGCTGCGTTGCTGCTCGGTGCGGGACGAGGGGCGGCTGTCGGCGAGGCCGTGACTGATCTCGAGTCGGATCGCCTCACCGGCTGATGTTCCGAACGCTTGCGAGGACCGGAGCACCCCATCCGTGATAGGTTGACGGGACGCGGAGCATGAGCTCCCATCCGAAGGATTTCCTGCCCTTCCCCTCTCTCACGGATTGACATGGATGACCGCGCGCTGGCGCGCCGCATGCTCGCGGGCGACGAGTCGGCCTTCGACGAGTTCTTCGACGGGCACTTCCCTCGACTGTACCGCTTTGTCGTCAATCGAGTTCGGGACGAGGACGCGGCCGAAGACATCGTCCAAGTGGCGCTCGTCACTGGCCTGCGCAAGCTGTCGACATGGCGAGGTGAAGCGGCGCTCTTCACATGGTTTTGTACGTTGTGCCGGCACGAGATTGGTGCCTACTACCGCCGTCAGGGGAGGCCGTCGGCGGTGCGCCTGATCGATGACGTTCCCGAAATTCGCGCGTCGCTGGAAGCGCTCGCCGCGAGGGCCGCCGATCGGCCGGATGTGACGCTGGACCGCCACGAGCTGGCGCGGCTCGTGCGCCTGACGCTCGACTACCTGCCGGCCAGGTACGGAGATGTGCTGGAGTGGAAATATATCGAAGGACTCGCAGTCGCGGACATTGCCGAGCGGCTACGATCGACGCCAAAGGCCGCCGAGTCGCTGTTGACGCGCGCCCGCGCAGCCTTTCGCGAGGGCTTCGCCGCGCTGTCCGGCTGGACGTTGACCCAAGTAGTGTCGGAGTGAGCACAGAGGAGCGTTGACCCTCATGGAGCACCAGGTCCCCGATGCGAGCGCGACGCCTGACGAGCGTGATCCCTTGCGCGAGCTGCTGCTCTTGGCGGGGCCGCGGCCGGCGGCGCCCGCCCATCGTACCCAGCGCGTGCGCGGAGTGGTCCGCGAGGCGTGGCAGGAGACGCTGCGCGTGCGCCGACGCCAACGACAGGCGTTGTTCGCTGCGGCCGTGGCGACGGCGGCGGTGCTGGCGATCGTCGCGCACCGTGTGTATCTGCGAAATCCATCTCGCCCGCCTGGCTCGATCACGGTCGTCGCCACCCTCGAGGCCGCAACCGGCCCCGTCTCTCTGACGGAGTCCACGGGAAGTCACGAGAAGGCCGAGGTCACCCTGGAGCCGGAGCGTCGCACGGCGCGCCATCCCATTCATCAAGGAACGGTCCTGCGGACGCCCGGGGGGACGCGTGCCGCTCTCCGCCTGTCCAGCGGTGTGTCGCTGCGGTTGGACGAAGCGACCACTGTGCATCTGGAGAAGGACGACGATGTCGCACTGGAAGCGGGCGCGGTCTACGTCGACGCAGGCGACGAGAGATCCTCACAACGCCAACCGGTGAAGATTCGCACGCCGTATGGCATCGCCCGCGATATCGGGACGCGCTTCGAGGTGCGGCGTCTGAGCTCGGCACTGCGCGTGCGCGTACGGGATGGCATCGTCCGGCTGGAGCAGGAGAGGCGATCGCACGAAGTGCGGCGCGGCACGGAGCTCGTCGCCAGTCGTGGCGGGGAGGTCACGCGCCGGGCGATTCCCCTGCAAGGTGCATTGTGGGAGTGGGTCAGCCGCGCGGCGCCACCTGCGAATATCGAAGGAAAGCCGCTGTCGGCGTTCCTCGAGTGGGTCGAGCGTGAGGGCGGGTGGCGCGTGCAGTACGCCGACGCGGAGCTGGCAGATACGGCGGCGACAATCATCGTGCACGGGTCGATCGATGGCCTGACTCCCGAGGAGTCGCTGGACGTCGTGCTCGCCACGTGCGGCCTCACGCATCGCATCGAGGATGGCAGCATCGTCATCTCGTCGAGCCAGCCGTCGCGCGGCCGCGGGCCTCGCGAGGAGCCGCAGCGGTGACGCTTGGTCGCCTGCTCGCAGTGTTTGTCACCTTTGCAACCGCGAGCCACGGGATCGCGACGGCCGACACTGGTGCCGGTCCGTATGCCGGCCGGCCGCTGAAGGACGCGCTTCAGACGCTCGGCCGCGAAGGGTTGAAGATCATCTTCAGCACAGAATTGGTGCGCTCGGACATGCTCGTGTCCGATGAGCCACGCGCGACGTCGCCGCGCAAGATCTTGGACGAGATCCTGCGTCCTCACGGCTTACGGGCGAAGGACGGACCACGTGGAACGGTGTTCGTCGTGCCAGCGCCGAAACGAAGGCCGGCGCGCGCGCCGCCGGTGCCCAAGTCGCACGGCTCGCTGCGCGGCCGCGTCCTTGACGCGCACACCGGCGCGCCCCTTCATGGCGTCCTTGTCCAGGCGCCGGCGCGTGCCGGCAGTCGTGCGTACACCGACGCGTACGGCGCGTTCCGGATCGATGATCTCCCCGCTGGGGATCAACACCTCGTCGTCGTCATGCACGGCTTCATGGAGGCACGCCCGGATGCCGTTGTGCCCGTGGCCGGTGTGGTCGATCTGGTCGTGCCACTCGTGCCACGCGTGTGCTCGTACACCGAGCAGATCACCGTCACAGATAGCGCACGTGCCGCACGCGGCGTGCCGCCGCGATTGACGCCTGCGGAGGCAACATTAGGCGGCGCCGAGCTCGAGCAACTGCGTAGCGTCCTCACGGACGATCCCGTGCGGGTGGCGCACGCCATGCCGGGTGTCGCCGCCAATGATGACTTTCGCGGGGATTTCTCGGTACGCGGCGCGGGTCTCCGACATATCGGCATGTCCATCGACGGTGTCATGGCGCCGTGGCTCGTGCACACGATCGAGCAAAGCGACGACACCTTCGGTTCGGTCGCCCTGCTCAACCGCGAGATCGTCGATCGGATGTCGCTCGCCGCGGGCGCCTATCCGCTGCACTACGGCAATCGTACCGGTGCGTGGCTCGACACCACGATTCGTGAAGGGAGTCGGAACGGACTCCATGTGCAGACCATGCTGGACGGGGGTGGTAACGATGGCATTGGCGGTGGCGGTGGCCTGTCAGTCGTCGCCGAAGGACCGATCGGACCGAGCCGTCGCGGTTCCTGGCTGACGGCGTTTCGTGCGGATTACCCTGGATGGCTGACGCCGGTCGCTCGCGACAACTCCGCCAAGGAGTTCGGTTTCGCGGACTTCCAGTCGAAGCTTGTCTACGACGTGGCGCGAGGACACCAGATTCAAACCACGTTCGTGGTTGGCGGCACGTATCTCGACAATCGTCACGACTCCGTGAGCGCGGACAGACTTCTGAACTGGCACGGCGCAGGACTCGGCATCCTGGCGTTGCAGTCGACGCTCTCGCCGAGACTGGTCGTGAGTCAGCGCGTCTCGGTGGCGGGGCAGGGATTCGGGAATACGGGCGCCGCCGATCGGGAGTTGTCGCGAAATTGGTTCCAAGACGTCGCCTATCGCGCGGACGTCTCCTGGGCAGCGCGCCCCGAGACGCTCGTTCAGGTCGGCATGTCGGCGCAGCAACAGCACGATCGGCAGACGGCGCAGCCGACCGTGCTCGTACCGTCCTCGTCGACGACCAGTCCGGAGCGAGACACCATCGTCGATGGTAGCGCATCGTTGGTGTCGGGCTACGCGCAGATGACATGGCAGGGTGGGGCGGGCTGGTCTGTTGCGCCGGGCGTGCGGGTGACGCGCTCGAGCCTGATCGATGAGACCGCTGTCCTGCCGTCGGTTCGAGCGGCGTGGGATATACGAGACACCTTCAGCGTGCGTGCCGCGGCAGGATGGTATCGACAAACGCCTGAGATCGAACAGGTGCTGGGGCCGTCGGGCGGCGCCGAGCTCGGCAGCGAACAGTCGCGGCACCTCGATGTGGGCGTCGAGCTGCGACCGAAGCCGTTCCTCCGCGCGCAGGTGACCCTCTACGACCGCCAGGACCGCGACTTCCTGCGGCTGGAGGACGCGGACTATCGGCTGGTGGACGGATCGCTCGTCGCGCCCGCGCCACAGCCGCAGTACGCGAACGCGTTGAGGGGCCGGTCTCGCGGCGTTGAGCTGCTGCTCGCGCGCGATGGCCCCTCCGACCTGACGGGATGGGTCTCGTACGCGTATGGACGGACGCGCTACACCGACGCCGCGCGCGGCGAGACGTTCTGGGGAGACTTCGATCAACGTCACACGGTGAATGCCCATGCGCACTATCGTCTGACGGACAAGACGAGCGTCGGTGCGACGTTTCGCTTTGGTAGCAACTTTCCCATGCCCGGATACATCGCTTCGCATGACGGGGAGCTCGTGATAAGCGATCGCCGTAACGAGACGCGCCTGCCCCCATACGCCAGGCTCGACGCCCGCGTGAATCGCACGTTCACCTTCTGGAATCGTCGGCTCACGTTCTTCTTCGAAGTCCTCAATGTGCTCGGCCGGAAGAACTACGGCGCTCGCCCGGGTGTCGTAGACGCGCAAACCGGCCAAGTCCTGGACGCCACCGAGCGCTTGTTCCCCGTGCTCCCCTCGGCTGGTCTGCAGATCGAATTTTAGGTTCTTGGTCCTTGGTCCTTGGTGCGCCTTGGCATCGGGGCAATGGGCGCGCCAAGAACCGAGAACTAAGAACTAAGGACCAAGGACCAAGGACACTATCCTCGACGCTCGCGAGGGATTTCTGCGCTAGCCACTCTCCAAGGAAACAGCGAAGCGTGATGCTCGTCTGCCGAGCGCACATTCTGTGCGTCTTCATGGAAGGATGTCGATGTTCCTTGTTCGAGTGCTCGCCCTAGCGATCGCGTTGCTGAGTCCATGCCTGGCGGTCCACGTGGCTGCGCAGGAAGCCTCCCCGCCCGCGACCGTCCGTGTGCTCATCACGGAGAGTCGAACTGGTGTGCCATTGCCCGGTGTGCTGGTGCGTCTGCAGCCGGGCGACCGGTCCGCACAGACCGATGCCGAGGGGCGCGCGATCCTGGCGGATGTGGCTCCAGGCACGTACATGCTGCAGGTGTCCTTGGTCGGCTACGCGTATGTTGAGCGCACGGCGGTCGTGCAGCCCGGTCAGACGCTCGATGTCGCCGTTCCCCTCGCCGAGGGGGTCGGCACGCACGAAGAACGTGTCACGGTGACCGGCGGCGATCGGTTCGGCGCGCGCGAGCCGGGCGCCATCTCGCAGCAGACGCTGGGCGGAGCGGATCTGCAAAACCTGCGTGGCACACTCTTCGACGATCCCATGCGCGCCGTGCAGGCGCTGCCGGGCGTGGCGAGCAGCAACGACGCGAGCGCGATCTTTTCCGTGCGGGGGCAGGCGCCACAGCGGGCGCGGATTTTCTTCGATGGCGTTCCAGCAACTGCTGCCTTGCTGCATGCAGTCGAGAATCCTGAGTGGGGCTCTGCGTCGCTCGTCAACAGCGACGTCCTGGAAGGGGTGACGCTCTTGAGCGGCGCCTCTCCGCAGCGGCTCGACAGCGGCATTGGACCACAATTGGAATTTCAAAGCCGTAACGGGTCGGCCGACCGGCTCCGTGTGCAAGGCAGCGTCAGCGGGACGGCCGTTTCGGGGATCGTCGAAGGCCCACTTGGCAGCGGAGGTCGAGGGTCGTGGCTGATCTCAGCGCGGCAGAGCTACATCGGTTGGCTGGCCAGCGCCTTCGAGGACGAGGACGAAGACGAGGAGGACGAGACCGTCTCCTTCTGGTTCACCGATGCCTTGGCGAAGCTCTCCATCGGGCTCACGCCGACGCACCGGCTCGAGGGCGCGACGCTCGGCGGCTACTTCGACCTTGACATAGAGGAAGAGATCGTCGATCCAAACGACTTGTGGAACGCCGAGAACCGATCATCGATCAACTACCTCACGCTACAGAGCACATTCGGTGACGGGGTCGTCATGCGGCAGCGCGGCTATGCGGTGGCGAGTCTGCTGGACGGTCGCAATGCCGACGGGTTCACGCTCAACCGGAACCGGTTTCGCATGGTCGGATACCGGACGGACCTCACAGCGTCGCTGTCGTCGGCCTGGACGCTCGATGCGGGCGGCGTCGTCGAGACGACGCGGCACCAGGTCGATGATCTTGCGGAGTTGGACGAAGGCTCGACGAACCTGCTGCGTGACTCCTACGATGGCACGGCGAATACGCAGGCCATCTACGGACAGGCGCGTTGGCAGGGGGAGCAGAACGTCACGGTCAACGCGGGGGGCCGTATCGATCACTCCAACCTTGCGTCGGAGACGACCGTCTCACCGTGGGCGCAGGCCGAATGGGCCGCCACGCCGGCGACGATCCTCCGTGGTGGCGTCGGTCTCTCTCATGAGATGCCAACGTTCGCGCATGTGATTGGTCTCTACGCCGGAGACAACCTGAAGCCGGAGCGGTCCTGGACGTACGATCTGAGCGTCGAGCGTCGTCTTCCCACGGATCTGCGCAGCGTGGTGACGTGCTACCGCCGCGAGGAGCGGGACCTGCTCTGGCGGCGCGATGGTGAGCCACGCCTTGTCGATGGCGTGGAGCTGCCGGGCTCGTTCGCGAGTCGCTATGAGAACGCCTTGCGCGGCAGGAGCTACGGTGTCGAGCTCCTCCTGCAGCGCCGGACGAGCGGACGGCTGAACGGATGGGTGTCGTACACCTATGCCAACACGGAACGCGAGGATGTCGAACGTGGCGAGATCTTCCCCGCGGATTACGCCCAGGCAACGTTCCGTCTCTCGCATCAATCGACTGTTGGGGTCAAGTATCTCTACGGGAGCAACTATCCGATGCGTGGCTACTATGCCGCCGGGCCCATCGACGATGACGAGGATGAGACGCCCACGTACCTGTTGACGGATCGGCGCAACGGTGCGCGCTTGCCCACCTACCATCGGCTCGACGCACGCTGGAGCCGCGCGTTCACGTACGGACGTAGTCGGATGACCCTGTTCGTCGAAGTGACGAACGTGCTGAATCATGCGAACTTTGGTCCCGAGAGCTACGGGCAGATCGAGAAGCTGTTTCCGTTCTTTCCATCTGCCGGCCTCCTGTGGGAGTTTTAGGTAGGGCCGCCTCGCCGAGGCGGCCGGCACGTCGCTGCCAATACGGCCCACCCCTTCCGCCGTCAAAACCTTGACCTTCAATGTTGCGCGAGACAATATTGGAGGCATGGTGTCGCAGCAGCCTTTACGCTCGTCAAATATTTCTTCGTCGCATGAGACGGCGAAGCGCGGCGTGAAGCGCGTGTTGCTGATGTACCCGCCGAGCGGCGTCTACATGCGCGACGATCGCTGCCAAGCGCCGGTGGACGGCATGACCGCGCAGCCGAATCGCTCCCCGCTCGATCTCGCCTACATGGCTGCGGCGCTGGAGAGCACTGGGATCGAGTGCCGCATCGGCGACTTCGCGGCAGAGCGAGCCACGTGGGACGATGTGCGTGTGGGCGTGGAGACCTTCATGCCGGACCTCTTACTGGTGAGCGTCACGACACCCACGCTCGTCCGCGACCTCGCCGCGTGCCGGCTTGCGAAGGAGATCGAGCCATCCATTGTCACCGTGGCCAAAGGCGCGCACTTCACGCCCAAAGACGAGGAGGTCCTGGCCGGGCATCCTGAGCTGGACGTTGTCATCCGTGGCGAGTCGGAGCACACGCTGGCCGAGATTGCGATGGCCGGCGACTGGTCGCAGATTCTAGGTATCAGCTACCGCATGGATGGTGCGATGGCGCGGACGCCAGACCGCCCGTTCATCGATGTACAGGATCTCGATGCGCTGCCCCTTCCCGCGCGCCACCTCCTCAAGAACGAGCTGTATGTCGCACCGGATACCGGCGAGCCGATCACGATGATCGAGACCGGACGTGGCTGCCCGCACAAATGCATCTACTGCGCGGTAACGGTCGCTTCGGGCTATCGCCTGAAGGTGCGCTCGCCGGAGAACATCGCCAACGAGCTCGAGGAGTGCGTCACCAAGCACGGCATCCGCAACTTCTTTTTTCGAGCGGATACGTTTACGTGGAACGAGAAGTGGGTCGTCGAGCTCTGCCAGAAGATTCTCGATCGCGGCCTCGATATTCGGTGGGGCTGTAATAGTCGGGTCGACACGATCAGCGACACGCGGGCGCAGTGGATGAAGAGGGCCGGCTGCTGGATCGTCGGCTTCGGGATCGAAAGCGGCAACCAGGAGATGTTGGACCGGATGAAGAAGCGGGCCAAGCTCGCAGACGCCGAGAGAGCCGTCGCGCTCTGCAAGCAGCACGGTCTCAGGACCTACGGCCTCTTTCTGATAGGCCTCCCATGGGAGACCCGCGACACTGTGGAGGAGACGATCGCGTTTGCCAAGAAGCTGGACCCCACCTTCCTCGATTTCAACATTGCCTATCCGCTGCCCGGAACCGAGTACTATCGAATGGCCAAGGAGATGCAGCTCTTCGACGAATCCGACCTGCCGCGCGGCGACTATGCCCGGCCAATTGTCCGAACGTTGTCGCTCTCGACCGATGAGCTCATCGCGCTCAGAAAGAAGGCGCTCCTCAGCTTCTACCTGCGGCCCTCCCACGTCGTCGAGACGTTGCGTGGCATCGACTCACCGCGGATCCTGCTCAACTATGTCAAGTCCGGCGTGCGCCTGCTACGCATGCATGCGTTCGATTACGGAACGGCGTCCGGTGCGGCGCCCCTCTCCGGATGATTGCAATCCTCGCTGCAGCTCTGGCGCTGATCGCGTCGCTCGTTCTCACCCTTTCAGCGATCCTGCCGCTCACGTGGGGCATCCTCCTCTTACTCATCGCGTTCTGGTTCTGTGCACCTGGTGTGCTCGTCGCTCGCAGCTTGTACGGCCGGGGCACGTGGTTGGCCTCGCTGTTGGTTGGTGCGGTGTGGGGTTACGCGTTGAGCTGTCTCGTCCTGCTGGGGCTCTGGATCGCCGGCCTGCGAGGCAGCGTCTTGTTGGTGCTCCCGCCCGTATTGGCATTGCTCGTCGTCTGGCCGGCGCGCAGGTGGTCCGGCTGCCTTGCGCTGCCGCGCTTCACGCGGAAGGATGCTGCCGCGCTCCTGCTGCTCCTGCTCCTCGTCCCCATGGTAGTGGGTCGACCGTTTGCTCGGGTTGGTGAGACCGTCGAGGGCGGTCGCGCCTACCGCGCCTACTTCACCGCCGACTTCGTCTGGCGTATGGCCGTCGTCGCCGAGCTGAGCAAGGGAGACGTGCCGCCGCACAACCAGTTCTATTTGGACGATACGCTGCACTACTACTGGCTGGCGCACCTGTTGCCGTCGGTGGAGTACCGGCAATGGCCGCATCTGACCAACGAGCAGGTGCTGCTCGTGAACTCGCTGGCGCTCGATCTCGTCTTCATCGCTTTCTTCTTCTTTTTCGTGCGGCACTTCGTCCGCGGCCCGACTGCGGCGGCGCTCGGTTGCACGGCCGGCGTGCTCTTCACGAGCTTCGAAGGCACCGAGCGCCTGTGGTCGCTGTGGTCGGCGGGAGCGTCCCTCGATCTGGTGCGCCAGCTGAACATCGATGCGGTCACTCGCTGGATCTACGGGAGCATGCCGGTCGACGGTCTGCACAGATTGTTGCTGTATCAACCCCACCATGCGATGGGCTACGCGATTGGCTTCTCGGCGTTGCTCTGCGTCGTTCAAGCCTGCCCCAAATCTCGGACCTCGAACCTCGAACCTCCAACCTCGGACCTCGAATCTCGAACCTCGACCCTTGAACCTCGAACCTTCCCCTGGTCGGCCTTGATGGCGATGGTGGGCAGTTTGTTGGCCGCCTGCCTTCTGCTCAGCACTTTCTCGGCGGTGATGATCACGGCAATGGTCGCCGTGTATGCCCTCGCCCGGCTGGTCATGGTGCGACAGTGGCGGGCTATTGCCACAGGCGCGCTGGCTGGTGCGGTGCCGCTCGCGCTCGGGTTGACGCTGGCCAGCGCCCTCCGCTACGCGGATCGGGGCGATCTGCTCGTTCGCATTCGGTTGAACCACACTGCTGTGACCAGTCCGGTCGTCGGGATCTTCTTGAGCTTTGGCCCCATGCTCATCGCGGGCGGAGTGGGCGCATGGCTCGCGGTGCGCCGGCGCGCCACCGAGCTCGGTGTTGTCGGCATCGTGATCGCAATCTCTCTCTGGTTCTACTTCTTCGTCGACGTGCGGGATCATCAGTTCGTGTACGTCGGGTGGCGCGCTGGCCACTTCCTGTTCATGGCGCTGGCGGTCCTGGTCGGCTTCGCCATCCAGGAATTGTGGCGAGGGGGTACCCGGACGAAAATTGCCACAACGGCCGGGGCGCTCCTGCTGGCGTTGGCGGCCGCTCCACTCACGGCCATCGACCTCTACAACACGCAGGACCTGACCAATCGCGAGAAGGTCACGGAGATAGGCGGCGGGTTCCGCTGGACACTCGTCCTGACCCGCGACGAGGTCGAGGCGCTCGACTGGATCAGGCATTTCACGCCCGCCGATGCCATCGTGCAGGTGGAGCCGTACGTCCGCCACACGACGACCTGGGCGTACGTGCCTGCCTTTGCCGAGCGCCGTATGTCCACCGGCATTCCAATCTCCATGGTGCCGCTCGCCAAATACATGGACGCCAGCCGAATAGTGCGAGGGATGTACCATATGCGCGACGCGGGGCAGGTTCATGAACGGGCGGCTCAGCTCAGGATCGACTATTTGGTCGTCGGGCCGCCCGAGCGCCACAAGTACCCGAACTTCGAGCCCTTGCTGAATGCGAATCCCGATCGCTTCGGGCTGGTGTTCAGGAACCGATCGGTGGCCATCTATCACGTGGCACGGTAGACGAGGATCACATGAAGCGAACCTCCAGGAGCGGACGTCGAACGTTTCTGCAGCAAATGACGTTGGCGGCTGGTGCTGCAGCGACCCCAGATATCGCCACCGGGAAGACACAGGAGCCGACACCGCAGCCCACGGTCGAGGAGCCGCCATCGGTGACGACGATGGCCGCGCGGGACGCGGCGGCGTTGACCTATCCGCGGGTGTTTCGTGGCCGACAACTCGAGATGCTCGCGTTTCCCCTCGGCGGCGTCGGCGCCGGAAGCATCAGCTTGGGCGGGCGAGGTCAGCTGCGCGATTGGGAGATCTTCAACAAGCCGGACAAGGGTCGGCGACCGACTTATGCCTTCCCGGCGATCTGGGCAAAGGTCGGAGACGGGCCCTCGGTGGCGCGTGTGCTCGAGGCGCGTATTCTACCGCCGTACGAGGGTTCTTCGGGGCTCGGGGCCGACAACGTGCCAGGCCTCCCGCGGCTGGCCAGCGCAGCGTTCACCGGAGAGTTTCCGCTTGCTCGCATCGACTTCGAGGATCCAGAACTGCCGGTGAGCGTGGCGCTCGAGGCATTCACGCCGTTCATCCCACACGAGCCTGATGAATCGGGGCTCCCAGTAACCGTCTTACGTTATCGCGTCACCAACGCCGGTACAGCGCCGGCACGGGTATCGATTGCGTTCTCTCTACAGAACCCAGTTCGTTCCGAGAGCCCTTCAGGCCCCGACGACGACGATGGTCGTGAGAACGCCTATCGTCAGGATGGCGACCTCACTGGATTGGTGATGACGAACCCTGGCCTTGCAGCAGACGACCCGATGCACGGCAGCGTCGCGCTGGCGGTTCGTGCCGCCGGCGATGGCGCGCTGACATCGTGGCGCGGCTGGCCGGAGGGCCGCTGGTGGGACTCGCCGCTGCTCTACTGGGAGGGCTTCGTCGAAGATGGCCAGCTCGGCGAGGAGCCGGCCGAGCGCGGCACGGTTGGCGCGCTCTGCCTCCAACGGACCATTGCGCCAGGGGAGAGCGGCGAATACACCTTCCTCCTCGCGTGGCATTTTCCAAACAGAACACCCGCGCGATGTGGCTGGCACGCGCCGGAAGACCAGAAGGACAGGCTAATCGGTAACTGGTACACGACCAAGTTCCCGGATGCTTGGGTGGCGGCGCAGTACGCGGCTTCCAACCTCGATCGGCTCGAGGCGAAGACGCGGGCCTTTGCAGGCGCCGTCCAGGAGAGCACGGTGCCAGCCGGCGTCAAGGACGCGGCCATGGCGAACCTGTCGACGCTGGTCGCGAACACCTGCTTCCGGACGGCCGACGGTGAGTTCCACGGCTTCGAAGGCGTCAACGACGAGGCTGGTTGCTGCCACGGCAGCTGTGCACACGTGTGGAACTATGAGACGGCGACACCCCATGTCTTTCCGTCGTTCGCGCGCTCGCTTCGCCGCGCGATGTTCGGGCCTGCGATGGACGAGGCAGGTGCGATCCGCTTTCGGCACTCGCTGCCGGAAGGTGCGGAGCGCTGGGGATTTGCCGCCGCCGACGGACAGATGGGGCAGATCGTTCACGCGTACCTCGACTGGCGCCTGTCGGGTGACCTCGGCTGGCTCCGCGAGATCTGGCCGCGTGTCAAGCGGGCCTTGGAGTTCGCCTGGGTACCCGGCGGTTGGGATGCGGACCGGGACGGTGTGATGGAAGGCGTGCAGCACAACACTTACGACGTCGAGTTCTACGGCCCGAACCCGCAGTGCGGCATCTACTACCTGGCAGGGCTGCGCGCCGGCGAGGAGATGGCACGCGCGGTCGGTGACGAGCAGGCGGCGACCGAGTACAGGCGGCTGTTCGAGGGCGGTCGCGCCTGGATCGACGAGAACCTGTTCAACGGTGAGTACTACGTGCAACATGTACGAGGTGTCGCCACGCAGACGATCGCGCCGGCGCTACGTGGCGAGTCGGGCAGCGAAGACACTGAGCGACCAACGTACCAGCTGGGGGAGGGGTGTCTCGCGGACCAGCTCGTGGGCCAGTACTTAGCGGAAGTCGCGGGCCTTGGCGCGCTGCTCGATCCGGCGAGGATCCGTAAGACGCTCGAGTCCGTCTCCCGCTACAACTCCAGGCCAACGCTCATCGCGCACGACAGCGTGGCGCGAACGTATGCGCTCAACGACGAGGCTGCCCTCGTCGTGTGCGACTACGGCACGGCGCGCCGGCCGCGCATTCCCTTTCCCTACTATGCGGAGGTCTGGACCGGTCTCGAGTATACCGTCGCTGCACACATGCTGTACGTCGGGATGACCCGCGAGGGTGTCGAGTGCATCGCGAACGTTCGGAGCCGGTACGACGGCGAGAAGCGGAATCCCTGGGACGAGGCCGAGTGTGGCCATCACTATGCGCGAGCCATGGCCGCCTGGTCTTGTCTGGTGGCGGCGGGTGGCTTCCTCTACGACGGAGGCAACCGGCGCGTGACCATCACGCGGCGATTCCCCGAGGAGGCCGCGTTCCGCTGCTTCTGGGCGACGGCAACCGGCTGGGGCACGTTCGAGCGCTCCGTGCGGTCGTCTGCCACAGGTATTGTGTTGCGAGTGCTGCACGGCACACTCCCGTGCCAGAATTTCGAGATCGACGCCGCAGGGACACCGACGCACGTAGCGGTCGACGGCCAGGCCACGGCCTACAAGGCGTCGAGCAGTGATGGGCGCGCTCGCGTGTCGTTGGGCGATCTGGTCGAGCTCGCCGAGGGCAGCGTTCTCGAGGTGGAGATCGCCTAGCTGTATCGTCCCATGCTGCCGTCAGTGGGGCACCGACCAGGCGGGAAGGCCGCCAGTTTGGGACAGTTGCTGGCGTAGATTTCTATCGTGCTCGTCGGCCCGTTAGAGGCGCCACCGACCGGCGGAACGCAAAGCCACGCTACGGCATTGCCGTTAACCCGAGCGTGTGATGTGTCAGCGTTTGGAACCCTTCCTGCGTGATGAGATAGTTGTGCTCGAATCGCATGCCGCCGACGCCATCCACGTACAAACCGGGCTCGAGCGTGACGATGTCACCGGCAACGAGGGTCTCGCTGCTCTCTGGTGTGAGGTACGGCGGATCCGGATGTCCCAGGCCCAGGCCGTGCCCTGTGTGGTGTGTGAAGTGCTGATCGACCTGCCGCTTGGCGAAGGCCTCCCGCACGGCCGCGTCGATGTCTCGGCACCGTGAGCCCGCCTGGAGGAGGCTTTCCCCCACGTGCATCGCCTCCAAACAATACGCCGCGAGCTCCTGCTGTCGCGCTGACGGTCTGCCGCCTGCCACCACGAACGTGTTCGCGAAGTCCGCCCGATAGCCATGAACGACCACGGAGAAGTCCAGGAGAAAGAGATCGTCGGGTTCAATGATCCGCTGACCCGCCGGGCCGCCATGCCTCAGCGTGCGCTCTCCGGAGACGAAATCGCCATAGACGAGGACAGCATGACCCGCAGACTCCACCGAGGCGCGCTGGATCAGGGTATAGGCTTGAATCTCGGTCATGCCCGGTCGAATCTGTTCGACAGCCGCTCTGAACCCAGCCTCGCCCGCGGCCACCGACCGCCGCATCAACTCGACCTCGTCGGCATCCTTCTGGCGCTCCATACGCCGAATCGTGGGCCGGATGTCGAGGGGCTCCACGGCGCGGCCGTCACGGCGGAGGTGATCCATGACGCCCGTCGGAACGGCACTGTCGACGGCGATGCGCCGGCCCCGTACGCGTGAAAGCTGCTCGACCACGGTTGTGGTCAAGAGCGCGCCCCTGTCCACCGCCGACTCGCGGCCGCGATACCATGTCGGCGCGATGATCTCGTCGACATGGGCCGCTTGGCTATAGAGCCGCTGCGTGCTGTCGGCAACGAGCACGGCGTGCTCGGGCGTCAAGATCGCGAGCGCCGGTGCATTCTGGCTTCGATATGTGAACGGCGAGGCGTAGAAACTGGCGAGGTACGTGAGGTGTCGCGGCTCGCCCAGGAGCACGCAGTCAGGTTGTGGATTGACGAGAGTCCACAGCTTCGCGCGGCGGTTCCGGCATCCCTCGGCGGTTAACATTGGCACAGTCCTCCACAGGTGCAAGGATAACAACGTGAGCGACGTCGTAACCGTCCGCGCCCTGGTGCTCCACGCGCTGTGGGGCATTGTCGTCATCGCGGCACTGGGTCTCGTCTGGCGACCCGCTCCGACTGACGTCGCGTGGCCGATGCATGGCGGCGACCCGGGTCATCAGCAGTACTCGCCGCTCGCACACATCAACCGTAGCAACGTCCAACGCCTTCGCCTCGCGTGGACCTACCGGACGGGTGATGCTCGCGCAGACGACCGCTCGCAGATCCAGTCCAATCCCATTGTCGTCGATGGTGTGCTGTATGCGACATCTCCCCAGCTCAAAGCGTTCGCGCTCGACGCGGCCACGGGCCGCGAGCTGTGGCGCTTCGACCCCTTCCTGAGCGGTGCACAAGGGCGCGAGGCGGAGGCGCTGGGCGTGAACCGCGGCCTGGTCCACTGGTCCGATGGCAAGGCGGCTCGACGAGTCTTTTTGAGCGCGGGGCAGTTCCTCTACGCCCTCGATGCACGAACGGGCACGCCCATCCGGACCTTCGGCGCCCAGGGCCGTATCGACCTCGCGAAGGGGCTCGGCCGCGACGTTTCGGGCCTGACCGTGATGTCGAACACACCGGGTGCCATCTACGAAGATCTCCTCATTGTCGGCACACGCGTGTCGGAAGGGCCCGGTGCCGCAGCCCCCGGTCACATCCGCGCGTACGACGTGCGATCCGGCGCAATCCGTTGGACCTTCCGCACCATTCCCTGGCCTGGCGAGTACGGTTACGAAACGTGGCCGCCGGACGCGTGGGCGCGTAGCGGCGGCGCGAATGTCTGGTCGGGAATCAGTGTGGACGTGGAGCGCGGGCTCGTCTTCCTGCCCACCGGCTCGGCCGCCTTCGACTTCTGGGGTGGTGATCGCAAAGGCGCCAACCTCTTCGCCAACTGCGTGCTCGCGCTTCGCGCCGACACGGGCCGGCGCGTCTGGCACTACCAGGTCGTGCATCACGACCTCTGGGATCGCGACCTCCCGGCCGCACCGGTGCTGGTCACGGTGACACATGGTGGGCGCCGCATCGATGCGGTGGCCCAAGTGACCAAGCACGGTTACGTGTTCCTGTTCGATCGGCAGACGGGCGAACCGCTCTTCCCTGTGCAGGAGCGTGCCGTGCCGGCGTCCGATCTGAAAGACGAGCTCGCGTGGCCAACGCAGCCGTTCCCTATTGCGCCGCCCCCCTTTGCACGCCAGCAGCTCACCGAGGCGGAGGTCACGAGTCGAACGCCTGCGGCACGTGCCCACGTGTTGGAGCGGCTCAGGACATTGCGGACGGGGCAGCCGTTCATTCCCCCGAGCCGTGAAGGCACGGTCATCTTTCCAGGCTTCGATGGAGGTGGGGAATGGGGCGGGCAGGCGCTCGATCCCGCGTCCGGCTGGCTGTACGTCAATTCCAACGAGATGGCGTGGGTGCTCGAGATGGTCGAGATCGGTGCCGGAGGAGGATCCTCTGTACCGCAAGGGCAGCGTCTCTACCAGACACAGTGCGCCTCCTGCCACGGCGTCGATCGCGCGGGTGCGCCGGCGCAGACGATTCCATCGCTCCAAGACGTTGCGGCGCGACTCGAGCGAGCAGAGGTGGCCCGCGTGATCGCGGAAGGCAAGGGGGTCATGCCGAGATTCGGCGCGTTACGTGCCGATGAGCGTAACGCCATCGTCCGGTATCTGTTTGGGGAAGCGCGGCCTGGAGGTACTCAGGGCTCGCCTCGGCCCAGGGCTCCTGGGCCGGGCGCGAGGTCGCCCTACACGACCACCGGCTACAATCGCTTCTTCGATCACGAAGGGTATCCGGCGGTCGAGCCGCCATGGGGCACGCTCAACGCGATCGATCTCAACGCTGGTACGATCGTCTGGCAAATTCCGCTCGGCGAGCTGCCGGAGCTCACGGAACAGGGGATGGCACCCACCGGCACGGAAAACTACGGCGGTCCTGTCGTTACGGCGGGCGGGCTGATCTTCATCGGGGCGACCAAGGACGAGATGTTTCGTGCGTTCGACAAGAGGACCGGCGAGCTGCTCTGGCAGACCAAGCTTCCAGCCGGTGGATACGCGACGCCGGGCACCTACTCCGTGAATGGCCGGCAATTCGTCGTGATCGCCGCGGGGGGCGGCAAGATGGGCACGAAGTCGGGGGACGCTTACGTGGCCTTTGCGTTGCCATGAGGCAGGGTGACAAGGTGAGGGGGTGACAAGGTGAGGGGGTGACAAGGTGAGGGGGTGACAAGGTGAGGAGGCTGTTCGACCGCACGAGGTTGACGTCACGTGACGGCGACGCTTCCTCGTCGCTCGATGTGCGGTTAAATTGCTCGGAACCACCGATCACCCTGTCACCCTGTCACCCTGTCACCCTGTCACCCCGTCACCCCTTACGTCTGGTACACTCCTTTCATTATGCGGAAGACGTCACGCACGACGAGGAAGAATCCCGTCGTTGGCCTCGTACAGATGTCTGCGATTCCCGACCCGAAGTCGAACCTCGAGAAGGCACTCGATCGCATTTCGCGCGCTGCCCGTGATGGCGCGACCATCGTGTGCTTGCAGGAGCTGTTTCGATCGCAGTACTTCTGCCAGCGCGAGGACGTCGAGTGGTTCAAGCTCGCCGAGCCGATTCCTGGTCCCTCCACCCGCGCGATCGGTAAGGTCGCTCGACAGCACAAGGTGGTCGTCGTGGCCTCGCTGTTCGAGCGACGCGCCGCTGGCGTCTATCACAACACGGCCGTCGTCTTCGACGCAGACGGAGCCATGGCTGGGATGTATCGCAAGATGCACATCCCGGACGACCCGCTCTATTACGAGAAGTTCTACTTCACGCCGGGCGATCTCGGGTTTCGGGCTCACACGACGCGGCACGGGCGCTGCGGCGTGCTGGTCTGTTGGGACCAGTGGTTTCCAGAGGCGGCACGCCTCACGGCGCTCTCGGGCGCGCAGATCCTCTTCTATCCCACAGCGATTGGATGGTTACCCGGTGAGGCAGAGGAGGTGAACCGGGCACAGCACGAAGCGTGGGAGACTATCCAGCGCGCGCATGCGATTGCCAATGGCGTGTACGTGGTCGTGGTGAATCGTGTCGGGAAGGAAGGAGACTTGGCGTTCTGGGGCCAGTCGTTTGTGGCCGATCCCTTCGGTCGCGTGCTCGCGCGCGCGTCGAGCCGGCGTGAGGACACGCTGATCGTCGAGTGTGATTTGTCCCTTATCGAAGAGACGCGGCAGCACTGGCCGTTCTTGCGTGACCGGCGCATCGACGCCTACGCGCCGCTGAGCGAACGGCTCATCGAGGAAGGCACGAGCAGGCGATGATGCAGCCGACGCGGTTGGGGCAGGAAAGAAGCGTCGTGACGCCCGCGGCGCGTGGTTACCGAATGCCTGCCGAGTGGCACCGGCACGAGTCGACTTGGCTCGCATGGCCGAAGGATCCCGAAACCTGGCCGAATCGCGTCCCGCAGGTGCAGGCGCTCTTCCTCCGCATGATCGAGGTGCTCACCCAGCACGAGCACGTGGACCTGCTCGTAGACGACCAGGAGACGGAAGCGCAGATAAAGGCGGCGTGTCGGTGGCCACAAGCGCATAACCTGCGCATCCACAGGATCCCAACCGTGGACGCTTGGATCCGCGATTACGGGCCGAACTTCCTGCTGGGACCCGACGGACAGTTGGCGTTCAATCATTGGAGCTTCAATGCCTGGGGCGACAAGTATCCGCCGCTCAGAGCAGACGCGCGTGTGCCGGACGCGCTGTTCCCGATTCTGGGTGCCGAGCGGTTCACGCCCGGCATGATCCTCGAGGGGGGAGCCATCGACGTCAACGGCACCCGTGTCGTGATGACGACGGAGCAGTGCCTACTGAACCAGAATCGGAATCCACATCTCGATCGGGCAGCGATTGAACATCACCTTCGTGAGTTCCTGGGCGTGGAGCAGGTGCTGTGGCTCGGTGAGGGGCTGATCGGAGACGATACCGACGGCCACGTCGACGACGTGGCGCGGTTCGTGTCGGCCGATACGATCGTCTGCGTGAACGAGGAGGATTCCGGGGATGCGAACTACGCACTGCTGGCGGACAACCTCCGGCGGCTCGAGCTGGCGCGCGATCCGGCCGGGCACCCCTATCGCATCGTCACGCTTCCCATGCCCGGTGTGATAGGAGGGGCGTCTGGGGACCGGCTGCCGGCCAGCTATGCGAATTTCTACATTGCCAACGGCGTTGTCTTGTTGCCGGTGTTTGGTCACGCGACGAATGACAAGCGGGCAGCCGGCACCCTGCAAGCGCTGTTTGCTGATCGGCGCGTGGTGTCGATTCCGTGTGAGCCTCTCGTCTGGGGCCTTGGGGCGATTCATTGCGTCACGCAACAGCAGCCAGCGGCAGGGGTGACAGCCTGATGTGACGGCTCACGCGCGCGCCCGACCTAAAGGTCGGGCGTATTTCGCGCGGAATCTGTTCCACGTTAAGATTGTGAGGTTGAGAGCTCTTCCAGAAACTCGAGATTGGCGGAGGTTGCTCCTCGCACTCGTCTTAATGAGGTTGAAGCATGCAGGTTATCGAGAGTTCCAAGGAGTATGACGTCATCATCGTCGGGTCGGGTGCTGGCGGCGGCATGGCGGCGTATGTCTTGACGAAGGCTGGCGCCAACGTCGCGCTGTTGGAAGCGGGAGCTCTTTGGGACGTCGCGAAGGACGGCGCGATGTTCAAGTGGTCGTACGACTCACCGCGCCGTGGCTTCGGCGGCAAGGAAAAGCCATTTGGCGAGTTCGATGGGTGCATCGGCGGTTGGGAGATGGATGGGGAGCCGTACACGATGGCGCCAGGCGAGCGCTGGGACTGGTTCCGGGCACGCATGCTCGGCGGCCGGACGAACCATTGGGGGCGTATCTCCCTCAGGTGGGGACCGGACGACTTTCGCCGCAAGGGCATCGACGGCCTGGGCGACGACTGGCCGATCACGTACGACGACATCAAGCCGTACTACGACAACTGCGATCGCTTCATCGGCATCTTTGGCAACAACCACGCCAGCGAGACGGGCCTTCACAACGAGCCGGACGGCATCTTCCAGCCGCCGCCGAAGCCGCGCGGGTACGAGCTGCTCATCAAGGACGCGTGCGACAAGCTGAAGATTCCCTGTGTGCCGGCGCGCATGTCGATTCTCACGCAACCGCTCAATGGCCGTGCTGCTTGCCATTACTGCGGGCAATGCGGTCGTGGTTGTGGAACGCACTCCAATTTCTCCAGCCCCACGGTGTTACTCCCGCCCGCGGAGAAGACCGGGAAGCTCACCGTTGTTCCGCACGCCATGGCGCGCGAGGTCTTGAGCGACGATGAGGGACGTGCGACAGGCGTGTCGTACGTCAACACGACGAACGGCCAGGAAACGACGCTCCGCGGCAAGATCGTCGTGCTGGCGGCGAGTGCCTGCGAGTCGGCGCGGCTCCTGCTCAACTCGACGTCCCCGCGCTTCCCGAAGGGGCTCGCCAACAATAGTGGCGTGGTGGGAAAGTATCTGATCGACTCGACTGGTATGAGCGTGAGCGGCTTCATCCCGAAGCTCGTGGACCTTCCCTCGGTCAATGAGGATGGGGTCGGCGGGATGCATCTCTACACACCGTGGTGGGTGGACAATCGAAAGCTCGATTTTCCGCGCGGATATCACATCGAGATTGGCGGTGGCCGTCGCATGCCGGGATACGGCTTCATGGGCGGGATCGAGGAGCATCCAGGCGGCTCCGGCGGTGGCTACGGCAAGGCGTTGAAGGAGGAGTATCGGCGGCTCTACGGCACGGGTGTCGGCTTTGCCTTGCGGGGCGAGATGATCCCCAACAAGGACAGCTACTGCGAGATCGATCCCGAAGTCGTGGACCAGTGGGGCATCCCGGTCCTGCGCTTCCACTTCAAGTGGAGCGACCATGAGCGGAAGCAGGCGAAGCACGGTCAAGAAACGTTCCGCGAAATCATCCAGACCATGGGTGGGACCGTGACGACACCGTGGCGCGACCACGACCAGGACTACGGCCTCGAGCCAGGCGGGCGCATCATCCATGAATCTGGCACGATTCGCATGGGCAACGAGCCCAAGGCGTCCGTCCTGAACAAATACTGTCAGGCGCACGAGGTGCCGAACCTGTTCGTCTGCGACGGCGCACCGTTTGTCTCGCAGGCGGACAAGAACCTGACGTGGACCATTCTCGCCTTCGCTTGGCGCACGAGCGAGTACATCGCTGAGCAGTGGAAGAAGCGTAGTATCTGACGATGAGGGAAAGAGGTTGCCGTAGCGCAGGCCTTTAGGCCTGCCTGGCAGGGCTGAAGCCCTGCGCTACGGATGAGCGAGACAGCCATGAGCGAAATCAGTCGACGGAAAGCGTTGCAGGTGCTCGGGACCGTGCCGGCCGCGGCAGGGATCAGTTGGACCGGCGCCGAGGCGGCGCAAGCCCACCAGCACGCCGAGCAGGCGCGTCAGGCGGCGGCCGACGAGAAGACCGCGTACGAGCCGAAGTTCTTCACCAAGGCGGAATACGCGACGCTCGGCATCTTGGTCGATCTCATCCTTCCGGCCGACGAGCGATCCGGCAGCGCCACCGACGCAGGCGTCCCAGAGTTCATCGACTTCATGTTGGTCGACCAACCCACCAGGCAGACGGCACTGCGTGGCGGTCTTCGCTGGCTCGACCGTGAATGTGACACGAGATTTGGCAAGGCGTTCGCGGCTTGTGCTGCAGCGGAGCAGACCGCCATCCTCGACGACATCGCGTGGCCCGAGAAGGCGGAGGCAAAGGGGCTCTCACACGGTGCACGCTTCTTCAGCTTGGTGCGTGATCTCACGGCCACAGGATTCTGGTCGAGCAAGGTGGGCGTCGAAGACATCGGCTACCTTGGCAACGTCCCGGCGCCGAAATGGACCGGGGCCCCGGATGAGGTCCTGCAAAAGCTCGGTGTGAGCTACGACGGGCTGGAGAAGTGGTACCGCCCCACCGATGCTGGCGCATAGCCAAGGTCAGGTCGTCACACCCAAGCGTTTAGCTACTCTGCAGGAGCACTGATTAGCAGCGAAATCCTGTAAGATGAGGGCGACTGTGCGAGAGTCAGTCTCTCCATCACAAGGAGCTGGCGGTGCTCAGGCTCGTATCCCTCGTCTTGGTGTGTGGCGTGATGTCGGCAGGGTCCGGTTGGGCCGCCGTGGGTGGCGCGAACCAAGGCCCGTCGCGCGACGCCCCGCCGTCTGCACAAGAGAAGCCCGCTGAGCCGCCGTCGCAGCAAGCGCCCGATGAGGCCTCGCAAGAGGCGTCGGAGAAGCTGCCCATCAACGAAGAGCAGGTGGTTGTCACTGCCTCTCGCACCGAGCAGTCGCTGCTCAATGCGCCTGCGACGGTCAGCGTCATCACGAGCCAGACCATCGAGCAATCGCCGGCACTCAACTACGGCGATCTGTTCCGGACGGTGCCTGGCCTCAACGTCACCCAAACGTCGGCGCGCGACATCAATCTCACGAGTCGCGCCGCGAGCGGCACACTCTCGGCCTCACAGCTTGCGCTGGTCGATGGGCGGAGCATCTACCTCGATTTCTTCGGCTTCATCATGTGGGACAGCCTGCCCGTGGAGCCATCCGACATCAAGCAGATCGAAGTGATTCGCGGGCCGGCATCGGCGGTCTGGGGCGCCAACGCCATGACCGGTGTGGTGAATGTCATCACGAAGTCACCACGGGAGATGCAGGGGACGAGGGCCACGATTGGCGTGGGGACGTTCGGTCGGAGCACCGATCTTGTCGACCAAGATGCCGGCAGTCTTTTCTATGTGAACGGCTCGCACGCGCAGGCGGTGAACGACCGCTGGGCCTACAAGATCTCGGCCGGCGGGTACGCGCAAGAAGCGTTCGCGCGCCCCACCGGCCTGATGCCCAACGAGACGAACACACCATACCCGAGCTTTCCGAACAGCGGAACCACGCAGCCGAAGCTGGACGTCCGTGCCGACTACGACTTCCCGGACGATGAGCGAAGCCTGGTCTTTCAAGGTGGCGTTGCGTCATCGGACGGCATTATCCATACGGGCATAGGGCCGTTCGACGTCGTTCGCGGGGGGACGCTCGGCTATGGCAAGGTCGGTTTCACTCGCGGCGGCCTGAAGGTCAGCGGGTTCGTGAACCTGCTCGACGGGGGTGCAACGAACCTCTTGAGCGTCGGGCCCGATGCCCGTCCAATCGAGTTCGACTTCAAGACCGAAACCTACGACGTCGAGGTGGGCAACGTCCAGACACTCGCCGCCCGGCACGTCCTCAGTTACGGTGGAAACTTCCGGCGAAATCAGTTCCAGCTCTCGATTGCGCCTGGGGAGGACTCGCGCACGGAAGGCGGCATCTATGTGCAGGACGAGATCCTCCTCTCGAGACACTTCTGGTGGGTCGTCGGTGCGCGCCTCGACATGTTCGACGTGCTCGACGACCCGGTCTTCTCCCCCCGAACGACGTTCATGTACAAACCAACGCCCGAACAGACCGTTCGAGTGTCGTACAATCGTGCCTATCGGGCGCCGTCGCTCATCAACAACTTCATCGATCTCACGCTACTCGACCAGTTACCCCTCGGTTCCCTCGATCCGCGCCTTGGAGGTCAAGTCTTCAACTTCCCCGTGACCGCGACTGGAAACACCGACCTGGAAGAGCAGTCGCTGGACGCGTACGAGGTTGGCTACACCGGTGTCCTCTGGGATCGTGCGACGCTCTCGGCGGCGTTTTACGTCAACAACGTGAAGAACGACATCTTCTTCACGCAAGTCGACTCCTACCGCGCGTCGAACCCGCCGCCCGGCTGGCCGCTGCCGCCTGATGTGCTCGAGCTGATTGTCGCGTCCGGCCAGTTTGGGCCTGGGAACGGCCTCCCGGCGGCCTTCAGCTATCTGAATCTTGGCGAGGTGCGCTACCGTGGCGTCGAGCTCGGTATCGAGGGCGCGGTCACGCGGACGTGGAATGGCTTTCTCAACTACTCCTATCAGGACGAGCCGGATCCCAAGGACTTCGATATCTCGGAGCTCAACCTGCCCCCCAGCCACCGGATGAACGTGGGTGTTGGCTACGACGGCCCGCGTTTCCTCGGCAATTTTACGGTCAGCTATACTGACGACGCGTTTTGGCGGGACGTGCTCGACAGCCGATTTGATGGCCCGACAGATGCCTTCACCCTCGTGAATGGTGCCTTCGGCGTGAAATGGGGCGGGCGTGGCGAGTACATCACCTCCGTCAAGGTGACGAACCTGCTGAACAACGAAATCCAGCAGCACGTCTTCGGCGACATCATCAAGCGGCAGATTGTCGCGGAGCTTCGCACGAGCTTCTGACGGCGCGTTCACGCCTCCGCGCTCCCGCCTTCGCTAAAGCGTCGGCGGGTTCGACGTAGCCTTGGCGAAGTCGAAACGGGCGGACGAGTCGGCGAACGCGCCCGACCGTTCCCTCGCCGAGACGGCCGTTTCCGGACCGCCGTGTTTGCGTTTTCTTTCTGAAGGGCCAGTAGCTCTTGCCGCTTCTGACTCTCCTGTCGCGAGACCTCGTGGTTCAATTGACAAACATAACCAAAACAACTAGATTCGCCACGTATACAAAATAGGTGGACATCGTACGCAAGGCGGGAGGGGCTCATGCGTCAGGCACTAGTCCTCGCAGTCATCTTGTCACTCCCCGTGACCGGCGCCTTCGCCCAAGCGCCGGAAAAACAGGGCTGGAATCTGGTGTGGTCGGATGAGTTCGACTATGAGGGGCATCCCGATCCAACCAAGTGGGGATACGAGGAAGGGTACGTCAGGCACAACGAGCTCCAGTACTTACGTGCGCGTGTACGAGAAGATTACGAGCGGTGAGTCCCGATGAGGCTCGCGAACGTTGCGCGGATGAAGACAGAACGGTGAGTGTCAGATGAAGACGATGTTGCTCCTAACGATCCTGTTCGTGTCGATGGCCGTCGTGACCGGTGGCGCTGGGGATCCGCTGATCAGCCGACGCGCCGCGGCCGACGTGGAGGTGACCGCCGACCCAGCCACCCCGTTCTGGCAAGAGGCTCCGCTGGCCATCATGGAGAATGACCGCTGGGAGCGTCCTATCCCCAGTCACCGCACGGAGATTCGATCGCGGTGGACGGATCAGAATCTTTATCTCCTCTTCGTGTGCCCGTACGAAGAGTTGTACCTGCGTCCCAATCCATCGACGACCACGGAGACCAACGAGCTTTGGGAGTGGGACGTCGCGGAGGTCTTCATTGGCGCCGATTTCGAGAATATCCGCCGCTACAGGGAATTCCAGGTGTCTCCCCAAGGGGAGTGGGTGGACCTCGACATCGATCGTGATGAGCCGAAGCCGGAAGGTGGATGGCGGTGGAATTCGGAGTTCGAGGTGAAGGCTCGCCTCGATCGAGACAAGAAGACCTGGTACGGCGAGATGCGAATCCCCATCAAGTCCATCGATAGCCGACCGCCAGTGCCCGGAAACGAGATGCGAATCAACCTGTACCGCATCCAGGGGCCACCAAAGGGGGAGGGATCGAATGGGAGGCTCGTCCTTTCATGGCGGCCGACCTTCAATCGGAGCAATCACGTGCCTGAGTCGTTTGGGACGATCAGGCTCGAGCCATAACGGGTTCTTGGTTCTTCGTTCTTGGTCCTTGGTGCGCTTTAACCTCGGGGCAATAGGCAACCAAGAACCAAGAACCAAGGACCAAGGACCAAGGACCAAGGACCAAGGACCAAGGACCAAGTCCCCCTAGACCCGCTGCAAGCGAACCGCGACACTCTTCTCAACGGCCGGCGTGCTCAAGACGAGCTGGTGATCCGCACTCTCGACCAGCTCCGTCCTGATTGAGGTCCCATCCAGCGTGTTCATCCATTCCGCTATCCACGTGCCGTTCGGGACACCCTGCAGCTCCAACGTTCCTGCCGACTGAGGGCTCGAGTTTATGTCCATCAGCTCGTGC